>CAYWRA010000059.1:0-16560 GCA_964460305.1 uncultured bacterium | reverse complement strand
CATCGAAGAGACCGTGCGGAACGCGGGCAGGTTCGTAAAGGAGGCCGGCGCGGAGGCGGTGAAGCTGGAGGGTGGAGCGGAGATCGGGGCGCACGTTGAGGCGGTTGTGCGTGCTGGGATCCCGGTCCTCGGCCACATCGGGCTGACGCCGCAGGACGTGCTGGTGCTCGGCGGTTATAAGGTGCAGGGGCGGAGCGACGAGGCCGCTCGAAAGCTGGTGGATGACGCGCGTTTTCTTCAGGAGAAGGGGGTATTCGCGTTTGTGCTGGAGTGCTTGCCCGGGCCCATCGCGGCGCGGGTGACGGAATCGGTGGACGTTCCCACGATCGGTATCGGCGCGGGGCCTGTTTGCGATGGCCAGATACTCGTGCTAAACGATATCGTCGGGATGTACGACGGGCGCAAAGCGCGATTCGTGAAGGTCTATGCCGATCTGGGTAAGGCGCTGCGCGAGGCCGTCGGGAACTATGCCGCCGAGGTGCGATCGGGGAGTTATCCTGATAAGGAGCACTCGTACCAGTAATAAAATCCCAAATCCCAAACTCCAAACTCCAAACTCCAAATCCCAAATTTCGATGGAAGAGATGGGTAGACGGAGCAGAGGATTGTCGGTGAAGAATTGAAGTCGCCGATTTGTATAAATGCGGGGAATGATATATGAAGATAATCACGACCGTAAAAGAGATGCAGCGGTACGTAAAGCACAACTATAAGAGGGGCCGGAAGATCGCACTGGTGCCCACCATGGGGTATTTTCACGACGGTCATGCGATGCTCATCAGGGAGGCAAGGAAGCTCTGTGACAAGCTCGTCGTGAGTATTTTTGTCAATCCGCTCCAGTTCGGCCGCGGCGAGGATTTCGCCTCATATCCGAGAGACATGAAGAACGATCTCTCGATAGCGCGGCAGCACAAGGTCAACGTCGTATTCGCCCCCAGCAGCGACGAGCTCTATCCGGCGAGCTACTCCACCTTCGTCGATGAGGGACGGCTTTCGAAGAAGCTATGCGGGCAGTTCCGACCGGGGCATTTCAAGGGGGTCGCCACGGTTGTTGCGAAGTTGTTCAACATCGTGCGTCCGCACACGGCGGTATTCGGCCAGAAGGACGCCCAGCAGGTTGCGATCATAAAGAAGATGATCGCGGATCTCAACTATCCGGTGCGTCTCGTCGTGATGCCCACGATACGGGAGAAGAGCGGACTCGCCTGCAGTTCTCGCAATGAATACTTGAACCCACGCGAAAAGAAAGAAGCCGCCAGGCTCTACGCCTCCCTCCAGAAAGCGGAGGAACTGGTGAAATCGGGTGTTGGTGACGCTGCCAAGATCGTCGACGCTGTAAAGAAGAGCATCGCCCAGGCCCCTCTTATCGGAATCGAGTATGTCGAGGCCGTCAACCCTGAAACGCTCGAACCCGTGAAGGCAATCGATTCGCGCACCCTCATTGCAGTAGCCGCGCGAGTGGGGAAGGCCCGCCTCATTGACAACGTCATTGTCGAACCCTGACCGTGGATGGTTGACGGCCGGGCGGTGCGACGCATCGATATTATGAACCCTCACGACGAACTTGTGGAGCGCATCGAGCATCTCAAAAGGGTCCACCAGGCGATTATCCTTGCCCATAACTACCAGCGGGGCGAAGTGCAGGAGATCGCCGATTACGTCGGCGATTCACTGGGCTTGAGTAGGGCGGCATCCGCCGCCACCGCTCGGGTCATTGTGTTCTGCGGCGTCTACTTCATGGCCGAGAGCGCTTCGATCCTCAACCCCGATAAAATAGTCCTGCTCCCCGTGAGGGAAGCCGGTTGCCCCCTCGCCGACATGCTTGATCCAAGGCAGTTGAGGGAATGGAAGGCGAAGTATCCCGACAGGCCGGTGGTCACCTACATCAACTCCACCGCTGAGGTCAAGGCGGAGAGCGACATCTGCTGCACCTCTGCAAATGCCGTGCACGTCGTCAACTCCATCGAATCCGACGAGGTCCTTTTCGGGCCCGACATGAACCTCGGCGCCTACGTACAGGAGAGGACGCGGAAGAAACTGATAATCTGGAAGGGATATTGCGCGACGCACGCGTGGGTGAAGCCAGAGGAGATATTGACCGCTAGAAGGGAGCACCCGGGGGCCAAGGTGATCGCCCATCCGGAGTGCACGTCTGAGGCGCTCAGCCGCGCCGATCATGTGTGCAGCACCTCCGGGATGTCTCTCTACGCGCGTGAATCGGACGCCTCTGAATTCATAATCGTGACCGAGGGTGGTATGTTGCATCGCCTGAAAAAAGAGAACCCCGGGAAGCGTTTTTATCTCGCGTCGCGGCGATTGCTCTGCCCCAACATGAAAATGACCACTCTGGCTTCGGTCGCCGGGGCGTTGGAAAGGATGGAACATCAGGTTCGCGTCAGTGATGAGATCCGCGGGCGCGCCGCCGCCGCCCTGGAGCGGATGTTGGAGATAAGTGGGAGGCGCAGTTGAGTTAGAATACAGAATTCAGAATCCAGAATTCTGTATTCTGGCTCCTGGATTCTGGATTCCCTGGTGATTAAACCATGCTCCTCGAAGTGACCGATCTCAAAAAGCATTATCCCGTGTACCGCGGCGTGTTTTCCCGCGTACGCGGATGGGTTCGCGCGGTGGACGGCGTCTCTTTCACGCTCGACAGGGGAGAGACGTTGGGCTTGGTGGGTGAGAGCGGCTGCGGTAAGACCACGGTCGGAAAAACGGTACTGCGGCTGATCGAACCGACCGGGGGCACGATATCCCTCGGGGGATGCTCGCTTAGCGACATGGGGAGTGACGATCTCCGCCGCGCGCGCAGGCGGATTCAAATCATTTTCCAGGATCCGATATCATCGCTCGATCCGAGAATGACGGTGGGTGGGAGTGTGGGCGAGCCGCTGCGCGTCCATGGGATTGCCGGGGGCCATGAGCTCCAGGAGACCGTTGCGCAACTTCTTGAGCGGGTCGGTGTCCCGGTATCCGCCATCAATCGATACCCCCATGAGTTCAGCGGGGGCCAGAGGCAGCGAATAGGGATCGCCCGCGCGCTCGCCCTAAAGCCCGATGTGATTGTGTGCGACGAGCCGGTATCCGCCCTCGATGTCTCGATCCAGGCGCAGATCATCAATCTTCTCGAAGAGCTCCAGGAGGAAATGGGGCTCGCCTATCTTTTTATTTCGCATGACCTTCGCGTTATCGAGCATATCTCGGACCGTGTCGCGGTGATGTACGTTGGGAAGTTTATCGAGGAGGCGGGAAGAGATGCTATCTATTCCACTCCCCTCCATCCGTATACGCAGGCGCTGTTTGCCGCGGTCCCCGAGATAGGCCAGCCGGTTGAGCGTGTGTGCGGAAAGATCAAGGGCGAAGTGCCGTCGGCGATCGACCCGCCGTCCGGTTGCCGGTTCCATCCGCGCTGTCCCTACCGCATGCCGGTCTGTTCCAAAGAGGAACCGCGGTTGTGTGAGGTTGGATCGGGACACTGTGTAGCGTGCTGGCTGTACGGTTGATGAAACGGCGTGAGGCATAGGGAGTGGGGCGTAGGGATGGAAGCTCGATAGCTCGATAGCTTTTTGAGGCTTCAGAGTCGCCGGCTCGCGCAGATTTGGAGAGATGATGTGAGAGTAAAAAGTGAGATTGCATGTGCGCTCATCATGGTCGCCCTCTTAACGGCGGGCTGCGGAAACAGGTGGCCGATGGCGGATTTCACTTTTGAGAACGGCACCGATGTCCAGACCCTCGACCCTGCGCTCATGACGGGACAGCCGGAGCATCGGATCGCCAATGCGCTCTTCGAAGGGCTCACCTCAAGGAACCAGACGAGCTCCGATATCCTGCCGGGGGTGGCGAAATCATGGGACGTCTCGGAGGACGGCCTCCGCTACACCTTCCATCTTCGCGATTGTGCATGGAGCGACGGGTCGCCTATCACCGCGGCCGATTTTTTATACTCGTGGAAACGAGCGCTCGATCCCGCGACGGGTGGCGCCTACTATGCGTACCAGCTCTTTTACGTCAGGGGAGCCGAGGAGTTCAACTCGGGGAAGGAAAAAGATTTCTCTCGCGTCGGAGTGAAGGCCGTTGACGAGAAAACGCTCCTGGTTGAACTTAAGCAACCCACCCCGTTTTTCCTTTACCTGACGTCGTTTTACACCCTCTTCCCCCTCAAGCGCTCGTGCGTGGAGAAGTACGGGGATCTCTGGACGCGCCCGGGGAACATTGTAAGTAACGGGCCTTTCATACTCAAGGAGTGGATACCGAGCGTCCGGATTCGTCTCGCGAGAAATCCTCGCTATTGGGACAGGGACAACGTGAAACTTAACCTGGTCGACGCGCTCCCCACCGAAAACGAGAGCACTGCATTCGACATGTACATGACGGGCGAGGCCGATTGGGTGGATGCGGCGGGGATCCCTTTGCATCTTATCGACATCTTGAAAACGAGGCCGGATTTTCACAAGAACACGATGCTCGTCACGTACTTTTATCGCTTCAACGTGACGCGGCGCCCCTTCGACGATGCGCGCGTTAGAAAAGCGTTCGACCTAGCCGCCGACAAGCGGCGGATTGTGGACAAGATTCTCCGCGCCGGCCAGGTCCCGGCGACGACGTTTGTCCCCCCGGCGATGCCGCGCTACCTGGGCCCGGAGGGGCTTGCCTACGACCCGGAAGAGGCTCGCCGGTTGCTGGCCGAGGCGGGTTTCCCCGGGGGGAAGGGGTTCCCTAAGGTGAGCATACTTTTCAATACGCAAGAGGCCCACCGGCAGATTGCCACCGAGATGCAGGCGATATGGAAGGAGAATCTAGGCATTCACGTCGAGCTCGATAACCAGGAGTGGGGGACCTACCTGAATACCGAGAACTCTCTGGACTATTTTATTTCGCGAGCGGGATGGGTGGCGGATTACCCCGATCCCAACACCTTCCTCGACCTGTTCGTGACGAACGGCGGTAACAACCGGACCGGTTGGAGCAATAAGAGGTATGACGAGTTGATCGCAAAGGCGGCGCAGGAGAGGGATCAGGAGAAACGCATGGAGATCTTCCGCGAAGCGGAAAAAATCCTGGTCGTGGAAGAGATGCCTATCATGCCCCTCTATTTTTACGTGTCCATCAACATGTACGATGCGAACCGGATCGGCGGCATCCTCCCCAATCCGCTGGATGAGCACCCGCTGAAATATGTTTTTATTAAAAGCAGCGAAATCCCAAATCCCCGCAGGAAAATCCCAAATCCCAAATCCCAAAATAAAGGTATGCGCTGATGTTTTCTTATGTGCTGAGACGTCTCCTCTGGATGGTCCCGACGATCTGGATCGTCGCCACCATCGCCTTTCTCCTCATGCGCGCCGCGCCGGGAGGCCCCTTCGACGCGGAGCGGAAGCTCCCGCCGAGCATCGAGAAGAACGTGAAGGCGAAATATCACTACGACGAACCGCTCTGCATGCAATACCTCCGCTATATGGGAGGGCTCCTGCATCTCGATCTCGGCCCCTCACTCAAGCTGCAGGGGAGGAGCGTCAATGAGATCGTATTGCAGGCGCTCCCGTATTCACTCACGCTAGGGGGGCTCGCCCTCGCTCTAGCCCTTTTTCTCGGAGTCCTTTTCGGTACGGTCGCTGCGGTGCATCAGAACGGCGCGATCGACTATGCCGTCATGGTGGTCGCCCTCGCCGGCATATCCATTCCAACCTTCGTAATAGGCCCGTTGCTTATTGTCGTATTTGTCTTTGTGCTCAAGCTTCTCCCCGTGGCACAATGGGGAGGACCAACGCACCTCGTCATGCCGGTGATCACCCTCGCCGCGCCCTTTACCGCTTATATCGCGAGGCTGATGAGGGCGGGCATGCTCGATGTGCTGAATCAGCCGTTTATCAGGGCCGCGCGGGCAAAGGGGGTAGGGGAGGCGGGGATTATCTATTCGCATGCGCTGAAAGTAGCCATCCTCCCCGTGGTGACCTTCTTGGGGCCGGCGAGCGCGCAGATACTCACCGGTTCGGTGGTGGTGGAGAAGATCTTCAACCTGCCGGGCCTGGGGCGTTTCTTTGTAAACAGCGCGTTCAACCGTGATCATACCGTTGCGCTCGGCGTGGCGCTGTTGTACTGTGTGATGCTGCTTATGTTTAATCTTCTGGTCGACATCGCCTATGCGTACCTTGATCCGAGGATAAGGTACAGATAGAAACTCGAAACACGAAACTCTAAACTCTAAACAAACTCAAAACCCAAAATCCGAAACTGATAGGAATCCGGCTGTTAGTTTTGAGTTTCGTGTTTTGGATTTGTTTTGGGTTTCGGATTCAGAGTTTCGAGTTTATTCATGAGCTTGGCTCTGTGATGATGCGAGGAATCATGATGAAGCAACACGCCATCGGTATCGACATCGGCGGAACGTCGGCGAAAATGGCCCTCGTGAACCGCCGCGCGAAGGTCGTCGCAAGGGCCTCAACGCCCTGTGACCCGCGGTTGCCGTGGAGGAGCCTCCTAGGCAACATCGCCGCCGCTGCGGCTGGGCTGGTTGGAAAGAACGGCGTGTGCGGCGTAGGCATAGGATGCGCCGGATGCATCGACGTGGCGGAAGGCATCGTGCGCTTTTCTCCCAATCTTCCCCGCTGGAAGAATGTTCCGCTCAAGGCGTTCATGGAGAGGGAGCTTGGGGTATCCTGTGTCATGGACAATGACGTCAACATGATGGCGCTCGCCGAATCGCGGTATGGCGCCGCCCGCGGCGCATTGAACGTTTGTTGTATCACCGTTGGAACGGGCGTGGGCGGGGGGTTGCTGTTCGGCGGCGAGCTTTACCGCGGACAATCGATGAGCGCTGGGGAATTGGGCCATATCCAGGTAGAGCCGGAGGGGCTGCCCTGCAACTGCGGAAATCGCGGATGCCTCGAACGGTATGTCGGAAGGGAGGGACTCGTTCGTCTCTATCGGCTGGCCATGCGTGGGAAGAGGAGTATGCTCGCGCAAATGCGGGAGATCACGCCGGTTGCCATAGCCGATGCGGCAAAACGCGGGGATGGGGTTGCGAGGGCGGTGTGGGAGAAAGCAGGTTACTACCTCGGCCTGGGGATGGTTGGCATTGTGAACCTTCTCAATCCGGACGTGATAGTGGTCGGCGGCGGTATCGGCAACGCGGGTAACCTGTTGCTGGATCCCGCGCGAAAGACGGTCAGGGGAAGGGCGCTGCCAGCGCCAGCCCGGCATGTGAGGATTGTGCGCGCGGCTTTAGGGGAGGATGCGGGAGTGATAGGCGCCGCGACCGAGGTATTCGAGAGTGAGCGCTGAACGGGGTTTAACCACAGAGGACACGGAGAGAAGCACACAGAGGGCACGGAGAGAGGCGTGGTAAAAGGGTTTTTATCCACATCCCGAAGGGGGGCACTTGGGGAAAGGACGCGAAGAAACAGTTGTGAAAAATCCGCTTCGTCCGCGGTTAATTCTCAGTGAACTCAGTGTCCTCTGTGGTTTCGTAAAATGATGATGTTCCGGTGGTTAAAATCTTGACAGATATTGCGGTATAGAATCCCACAAAAATTGGGGTAAAAAAACGGGAAAAAAGAATTGGCCGTGCAATAGGTGTGTGATATCATTTGCGAGATCCGGTACAAACGTATCCTCGGCCTTAATAGCGAGATAGCAGTTTGGTTATGGGAGGAGTGATGGGGCGAGCCCTCGTTTTGGTGTTATCTTCCTTTCTCGTGAGTACGACGCCGCTCTTCGCCCAGGGAAATGGCAATGAATATCCCGCGGCGAAGGAACTCGAGCGCCAGGAGGTGATCGAGAGAGAACATACGTCCACGGAGCGCGGCGGAACCGCCGTCGAGGCTGGGGCCGCCCGGCGTGATGAAGCAGTCTCGTCGAAGGCCGGCGTGGAGAGAAAGGCGGTTGCGAAAGATGCGGAGCCGGCTGCGCGGGAGATAAAGAAGGAATCCTCCCCGGAGGGTGAAGAGGCCGAAGAAGCCGGCAGCGAAGAAGATGCCGAGGAAAGCCGCGTCGGGGGGGGAGAGGAATTTGCGGAACCGGCTGATGAAGGCAAGATCGAGGCGGAGCGCGTTGCCGCCGAGCCGCCGCCGTACTCCGCTAGCCAAGAGCGTGACGATGAAGAACGGATGGAGCGGGAGTCGGAGGAGGGAAAGACGATCGTCGACAAGCTCGCCCCCGTTGAGAAAAAGGAAGGGGCCGCTGAGAAAGGGGGGAAGGCTCTCCCGATAGTCGCTGATGCCGACAGCGTCGAGTTCGACCGCGAGCAGAACGTCGTCACGGGGACCGGGAACGCCGTGGTAAAGTACAGGGATGCCAAGCTCACGGCCGATAAAATCACCGTCTACCTCGACACGGGAGACGCGTACGCCGAGGGCAACGTGAGCCTTTTTCAGGAGGGGGAATTCCTCACGGGTAAGAACCTCCGCTATAACTTCGAGAGCGGGGAGGGGAACATCACCGATTGCCACGCCTACGTCCAGCCGTGGTACGGATACGGCAAGACCGTGCGCCGGATCTCGGCGAACGAATACCAGGTTGAGAACGGTTACGTGACCACCTGCGATTATCCGAACCCCCATACGAGTTTGCGGGCAAAGAATATTTACATATACCCCGGCGACAGCGTGGTCGCCCACAACGTTGTCATGTGCCTGTATGAGACCCCAGTCTTTTGGACCCCATACGCGAAATACTCTCTCACCGATGACGAGTCCCCATACAATTTCGTCCCGGGCTTTAACAGCGACTGGGGCTTCTTCATGTTGAGCGCGTTTGACGTCTACAAGACAAAGAACGTACGGATCACCCCGCACGTCGATTACAGGACCAAGCGCGGCCTTGGCATCGGGGTCACCGTGGACCATAATCTGCCGAGCGCGAGCGCGAGCGGCCAAACCGTTTTCTACTACGCCCATGACAACGATCCCGACTACACGCTCAACTCCGACCTTAATCTCAAGGACCGGTACCGCGTGACCTTCACCCACCAGCAGGATTTCTCTGAAGACACGAAGATGACCATCGACTTTAACAAGCAGAGCGACGAGGATTTCATAAACGACTTCTTCCGCAGCGAGTACGAGGACGACATCCAGAGGGAGAACTATATCGACATTACCAAGGCCGCGGAGAAATACCAGTTGAGTTTGAGGGCCGAGCCCCGCTTCAATAAATTCTATACGGTGGTGCAGCGGTTGCCGGAATTCAGCGTTGACGCGGTGAACCAGCGGATCGGTCAGACGCCGTTCTTCTATCAGAGCCGTTCGGCGATCACGAACTTCAATTACGTGTTTTCAGACGACCCACTCAATGCGGATCAGGCCGAAGAAGGCATTCCCGAGCCGCCGATCCCCGATCCGATCAAGAGTCTCCGTGTAGATACCTATCAGGAGATTTCATACCCGAAGAAGTATTTCAAGTTCCTGAACTTCAAGCCGTGGGCGGGGGTGCGCGAGACGTTTTACTCAAAGGCACCGTCGGATGACCCGGGCTACAAGGGATCGGGGGTCCTGTGGGATACCGATGGGGATGGCGTTCTGGACCAGGAAATTACCCAAGAGGTGCGCTCCGAGGAAAACCAAAACGTCTGGCGCGGTCTTTTCACCCTCGGGGCCCAGGCGGATACGAAATTCTGGAAGGTCTGGGATTATTACAACAGCACGCTCAAGATCAACAAGCTCAGGCACCTGTTCGAACCAAGCCTCACGTATAAATACTTCAGCCGGCCGACGCGCAGCTACCCGCACAAGGTATACCAGTTCGATGAATATGATTTCTTCAATGAGACAAGCATGTTCACGCTCGAGTTGCGGAACGCGTTGCAGACCAAGCGCGGCGAGGGAGACGACGTCGATATCTTTGATATCAAGATGTACATCGACATGATGACAAACAACAGCAGCTACGACGGACAGTATCACCGGGCGTTCGCGGACGATCATTACTCATCGGCGGAGGTCTCCGACGGCTTCGAGGGGATCCTCAATGATATCTTCATCGATGCGGAATTCAGGCCGATAGATTGGCAGAAGGTCGATTTTGAGACATACATCAATCCGCTGAAGGGCAGGCTCGATGAGTTCGATACCGATTTCTACGTCTACCGGAACGACATCACCAGCCTCGCCCTTGGGCAGCGCTATCTCGTGAATGACAGCAACCTCTGGACCACGGAATTCAACCTTCAGCTCAACGACGACTGGGCGGCGAGGACGTACCTGAGATTTGAGGCCGCCGACGGCACCTTTGAGCAGGGCGAATGGTCGCTCTTCAGGGATCTCCACGAATGGGAAGCGGCATTTACCGTCATGTACAAGGGGAGGAGGAAATCCAGCGTGGGCTTCTTTGTGGTCTTCTACCTCGACGCCTATCCGGACGTTCCTCTCGATGTCCGTTTCTGATCTCCCCTCTCGACGTGCATTCCAGAGGTGCCTGAAAGGATGAGGCAAGAGGATCAAGGGTAAATGACAAATACCAGATGACAAAACACAATGGGGTTTTTCCATTTTGTCATTTGTAATTCATTTGTCATTTGGTATTTGTCATTTGTCATTAAAACGGAGGGATACATGAAAAACGTATGTATTATCGGTGCCGGCTACGTCGGGCTCGTCACCGGCGCATGCCTTGCGGACATGAAGAACAGGGTGATCTGCGTGGACAACGACGAAGAAAAGATAAAGATGCTGAAGCGCGGGAAGGTCCCCATTTACGAACCGGGGCTGGACGAGATCATACGGCGCAATGCCAAGGCGGGGAGACTCATCTTCAGCACGAGCATCCCGGAGGGAGTGAAGTCGTCGGAAGTCATCTTTATCGCGGTTAGTACGCCGCCAAAAATTGACGGGACCGCGGACTTAAGCTCGGTGGCGATTGTCGCGCGCGCGGTCGCCGAAAACATGGACGGCTACAGGCTTATCGTCGACAAGAGCACCGTCCCCGTGAGGACGGGCGAGAAGGTCGCCGAGACGATCAAGCGGTACAATAAGAAGAACGTGGATTTCGACATCGCGTCGAACCCCGAGTTCCTCAGGGAGGGATCGGCGGTTGACGATACCATGAAACCCGACAGGATCGTGATCGGCGTCTCGTCGGCGCGGGCGGCGAAACTCCTGAAGGAGCTCTACTCCCCCCTCAAGGCCCCCGTGATCGTGACGGACATAAAGTCGGCTGAGATCATCAAGCATGCGTCAAATTCGTTCCTCGCCCTGAAGATATCTTTTGCCAATGCGCTCGCGCAGGTATGCGAGCTTTCGGGGGCGAACGTGATGGAGGTGGTGGAGGGGATGGGCCTGGACAAGAGGATCGGCGGAGCGTTCCTCAACGCCGGCATCGGTTATGGCGGCTCATGCTTCCCGAAAGACGTGGCCGCCTTCATCAAGATCACCGAGGAGATGGGATATAATTTCGAGCTGCTCAAGATGGTCGAGAAGATCAATAAGGACCAGCGCGGCAGGTTCGTGAAGAAGATCGAGGAGACGTTGTGGATTGTAAAGGACAAGGTCATCGGTTTGCTCGGCCTCGCGTTCAAGCCGAACACCGATGACATGCGCAGCGCGCCGGCGCTGGATATCATTGCAGAGCTCCAGCGTGAAGGGGCGACGATCAGGGCGTACGATCCGAAAGCCATGGGCGTGGCCCGGAAGATGCTCAAGGGCGTTACCTTCTGCAAGGATGCATACGAGGTGGCGCGGGGAAGCGATGCCCTCGTGATCGTGACGGAGTGGGATGAGTTCAAGAAGATGAATCTCGACAAAATCCGGTCCCTCATGACGCATCCCATCATCGTCGATGGTAGGAACATCTTCGATCCCGCGACGGTGGAAGAGAAGGGGTTTGTGTATAAGAGTATTGGGAGATAAAGTTAAATCCCAAATCCCAAACCCCAAAGAGACAGGCCCGGCTACGCCAAGGCTTCGTCGGGCAGGCAGATCACAAATGACAAATAAATCCCAAATCCAGCCCGCCATAAAGGCGGGCTGCCCCGCCGCATGGCGGGGCAAATCCCGAGCGATGGCATTACAGCGGAAGATCGAGCGAAAAGAGGCTAGGGTCGCCATCATGGGGCTGGGGTACGTCGGCTTGCCGCTCGCCGTCGAGTTTGCGAAGGCGGGCTTCCCGGTGTTGGGGATCGAGATTGATCGTTCGAAGGTCGCCATGCTTCGCAAGGGAAAATCCTACGTGCAGGACGTCCCTGATGAAGAGGTGCGGTCGTTGATCGCCGGACGGAGGTTTAAGGTCACGGATGATTGCACGATGCTTGGGGCCGCGGACGCCGTCATTATCTGTGTCCCGACACCCTTAAGGAAGACGAAGGATCCGGATCTCTCCTATATCATGAGCGCGGTCGAGGAAATAGCCGCGCGGTTAGGGAGGGAGCAGTTGATCGTGCTTGAGAGCACCACCTATCCCGGCACCTGCGACGAGCTTATCCTTCCCTTTTTGGAGAAGGGAGGGAAGAGGGTGGGGCGCGATTTTTTCCTCGCGTTTTCACCCGAGCGAGTGGACCCGGGGAACGCCCTCCACACGACGCATAGCATCGCCAAAATCATCGGCGGTGTGACGCCGCGCTGCACTAAGTTGGCCTGCCTGCTCTACGGCCGGGTGATCGAGCGCGTGCACCCCGTCTCGTCCACGCGCGTCGCCGAGATGGCAAAACTGCTTGAGAATACATTCCGGAGCGTGAACATCGCGATGGTCAACGAAATGGCGCTCATCTGTAAGAGGATGGGTATAAACGTTTGGGAGGTCATTGAGGCCGCCGCGACGAAGCCTTTCGGTTTCATGCCATTTTACCCTGGGCCGGGCCTGGGAGGGCACTGTCTTCCGATCGATCCGATCTACCTCTCATGGAAGGCTCGGGTGCACGATTTCGAGGCCCGCCTGATCGAGGTCGCGGCGGAGATCAATGCCCGCATGCCGGGGCACGTGTGCGGCGTGATCGGCGAATCGCTGAATCGTCGCGGACGGTGCCTGCAGGGCGCCAACATCATGCTTATCGGCATGGCATATAAGCGGAATGTGGGCGATACGAGGGAGTCGCCGGCAATCGAGATCATGCGGGCGCTCGTGAGGGATGGGGCATGCGTGTCGTATTCGGATCCGTACGTCAGCGCTATCAACGTCGACGGTAAGCGCTTAGCCTCATCACGGCTCTCGCCTCGACTCCTCAAGCGCCAGGACTGTGTGGTGATTGTCACCGACCACTGCTGTTTCGACTATGACATGATCGTGCGGCATGCGCCGCTCGTGGTGGATACGCGTAACGCCACGCGCGCCGTGGCGAAGGGGTTGAGGAAGAAGGTAGTAACCATTTAACCACGGTTAAAAGCAGAAAGCGGAAAGCTTAAAGTGGGCGCTGTATCCTTGGGCTTTCGGCTTTAAACCTTAGGCTGTTTTGTGCATGGGAATGATATCTATCTAGTAACCGGCGGCGCGGGCTTCATCGGCTCGAACATCGTCGAGCTCATGCTTGACGAGGGGAAGCGTGTCAGGGTTCTCGACAATTTTTCCACGGGGCGGAGGGAGAACCTCGAAGGGCTTTCCGATCGCATCGAGCTCATCGAGGGAGACATCCGGGACTCCGCGACCGTCAAGCGGGCGGTGGCCGGGTGCGTTTGCGTTGTGCATCAGGCCGCTCTCCCATCGGTGGTCCGTTCGATAGAGGATCCGCTCGTTTCCCATCAGGTGAACGTTGACGGGACGCTAAACGTCCTCCTCTCAGCGAGGGATGCGGGGGTGAGGCGCGTCGTCTATGCGTCATCATCGTCGGTATATGGGGACAGTCCCACGCTGCCGAAGAGAGAGGACATGACACCGCGCCCCCTGTCGCCCTACGCGGTGGGAAAGATTACCGGGGAGTATTACTGCTCTGTGTTCAGCCGCCTTTACGGGCTGAGCTGCATATCCCTTAGATATTTTAACGTATTCGGCCCCAGACAGGACCCGTGCTCGCAGTACGCCGCGGTGATCCCCAATTTTTTCGGCACGCTCTGTCGCGGTGAGGAGGCGGTGATCGACGGCGACGGCGGCCAGAGCAGGGATTTTACCTTTGTAAAAAACGTCGCCGAAGCAAACCTCCTCGCCTGTGGGGCGGCGTTGCCCGGCGGCGAGGTGCTGAACATTGCGTGTGGGGAATCGACCTCCATCAACGAGCTCTTCCGTCTCGTGCAGGAGGTCCTCGGCATTTCCGCCGCCCCACGCTACGGGAAGCCGCGTCCGGGGGACGTGCGGCATTCACTGGCCGATATCACGATGGCGCGGGAGAAGCTTGGTTTCACACCCTCGGTCGGTCTTAAGGACGGGTTGCGCCGTGCGGCGGAATACTACAGAGAGTGTCATGCGGGTGTGAAATCGCGCTGAGGCGGCGAATGCCGGCGCGTGGGCGTGGGCATTAATTGGGGAGGAGAATTTATATGGCGGTCCCTTTCTTGGATATCGTCGCGCAATACAGGGCGGCGCAAGCGGAGATAGAGAAGGCGATACTCGACGTCGCACGGAGCGGGAAATACGTGCTGGGGGAACGTGTGGCGGCGATCGAGAAGACCCTAGCGCAATACGTCGGTGTCCCGCACGCCATCGGATGCGCCTCGGGCACGGATGCGCTGATCCTGGCGCTCCGGGCGGTGGGGGTGGGTCCCGGCGACGAGGTGATCACGACTGCATATAGTTTTTTTGCCACTGCGAGTTCGATCGTGCTCGTGGGCGCGACACCCGTATTCGTCGATATCGATCCGCGCACGTACAATATAGACGCCCGCGGGGTCGAGAAAAAGTTGAACGTGCGGACCAAGGCGATCATACCGGTCCATCTCTACGGCCAGCCCGCCGAAATGGAGCCGCTCGTCGCGCTTTCGAAAGAGTGGGGTGTCAGGATAATCGAGGACGCCTGCCAGAGCATTGGGGCCGAGTACAGGGGGAAGCGCGCCGGCGCGCTGGGAGACATCGGTTGCGTGAGCTTTTATCCGACGAAGAATTTGAGCGGCATGGGAGACGGCGGAATGCTTTTTGCGCAAGACCAGGGGATTGCCGAAAGCCTCAGGATCCTCCGTGAACACGGCGCGAAACCGCGGTACCATCATAAGGTGGTGGGTTACAACAGCAGGCTCGACGAGATCCAGGCTGCCGTCCTCCTCGTCAAGGCGAAGCTCCTTGAGGAATGGACCGAGAAGCGTCGGGCCAACGCAAAACTCTATAACGAATTTTTCCTGGGGAGTTCGGTGGTTGCGCCATACGATCTCCCCTACGTCCGCCACGTGTACAACCAGTATGTGGTGAGGGTGCAGAACCGCGACAAGCTCATGGAGCACCTCAGATCAAAGGGGATAGGGTCCGCGATCTATTACCCCGTTCCACTCCACCTCCAGGAGTGCTTCGGCGAGCTCGGGTATAAAAAGGGCGATATGCCCGAGTCGGAGAAGGCCGCTGAAGAGACCCTGGCGCTCCCGATCTACCCCGAACTCACGCAGGAGCAGATCGGCGAAGTGGCAAAGGCGGTGGTGGATTTTTGTAATTAATTTTTTACCACAGAGGGCACAGAGAAGGCACACCCTAAACACTTCGAAACGGCGAGATGGAGAATGGACGGGGGAGAGCCGGCGACTCCGAAGTTTCAAAATCGCCCCTTCACCGTTTCTCCCACTCTCCGGCTCGCACTTTGGGGTTTGGGATTTTTCAGCATCTCTAGTGGTGGATGACGATGGCTGACAATATAAAAGAATTCACCGAGATCGTGCGACTCGCTGGGAATTACGTGGAACGACTCATCGACGATGGGACTTCGCACCTTGTGCTGCATGGCGAGGGGATCGGGGGGGATAGCGAGGGAGCGGAGGTCTCTTCCCCCGGGGAGGATCCCGTCCGCGTGCTCGGGGAATTACAGGAAACGGTTTCCCGATGCCGGAAGTGCGCTCTCTCTAAAACGAGAACAAAGACCGTTTTCGGAACCGGCTCGTACCGCGCGCCGCTGATCCTGGTGGGTGAAGCACCGGGGGCGGAGGAGGACCGGCAGGGTCTGCCATTTGTCGGAAGGGCCGGCCAGCTCCTCACGAAGATGCTTGCCTATATCGGGTTGAAGAGGGAGGACGTGTACATTACCAACGTCCTTAAATGCCGCCCGCCGAATAACAGAGATCCCCTTCCCGCCGAGGTCGCGTGTTGCGAGCCCTACCTGCTAGCGCAGCTTGAGGTGGTGAAGCCGCGCCTCATCTGCGCCCTCGGACGCCACGCCGCGCAGACCCTCCTCAAAACGGACAGGGGGATCAACAGCCTCCGGGGCCGTTTCCACGACTATCACGGCATCAAGATCCTCCCCACGTATCACCCCGCTTATCTCCTTAGGAACCCCGCGGATAAAGACAAGACCAAGGAAGATTTGCAGAAGGTCAAGACATTCCTGGATGGGCAGTCCTGAGCAAAGCCTGCGACCAGGCCTCGTCATAGAGGGGGAGCCCTGGGCATTAAATTTTCCGATATTTCCAGCCTGTTTAGGTTTTTTTGCCACACCCCCTTGCGTTTTTTAAGTATTTAAAGTAATGGGACAGTTATGGGGTGTATAGGCACACAATTGAGGTGATGTGATTT
>CAYWRA010000058.1:0-17233 GCA_964460305.1 uncultured bacterium | reverse complement strand
GTCTTTGAAAACAATATTTATATGTCATCGTATTTATGACAGAGTGTACTTAGGCGAGAGAACAAGTTCATGCCCCGTGGGGAGAATCCCGGCGTCGGTCTAAGTCTGTCGCATGTATTCCATCAAGACTTTCGTTAAAGCCGAATCGGTATCTCTTCTCCTTATGACCCTGCATACTACAAAAATGAGTCCGACCGTTCGTAAGGCAAACATAAAAGTTATAAAGGCAAAGGTAAGCGCCAGGCGATCGGTAAGGATACCCAAAAATAACGGATAGCTGATTATAAAGCAGAATTTAGTGATCGAGTTGCGATGGGGGTTCACCAGGTTGAATAAAAATTTGTCCGCTGAAGTCGGGAAAAGGTCCAGTTGATACACCCTCCTCTCTATCTCCGGATAACGTCCCAATCCCATGTTAAACATCCGGTCAAACTCATTCAACAGGGCCGTTAAAAAAAAGAGAACGGGGAAAAACACAACCGACAGCCCGATCCATGTCCTGCCGTCGTCGGAAACCATCCCGGCGTAAAAGATGCTCGCCAGAACAAGCAGCATCAATACCCGATCCGAAGTCTCATCGAGCCATTTGCCCCAGTCCGAGGTCCGGCCGCTTATCCTTGCCAGGTGCCCATCGACCCAATCCAGGATCGCTAAAAGCATATAGATCGCCAATCCGACGACGTTATACAAATATTTCCCCCGGCTGAAGAAATACACGCTCGCCGGAGCGGCGATAATAAACCGCAAGATCGTAATCTGCTCCGGGCGGATTTCCGTTTTCGCCAAAACCTCGGCAATCCGGTGAGCGATCTTAAGAGCAATGTTCTCAAAATAAGCGATCATTTTTTGCAGATAACGTAATATAGCCTCGCGAAGAGCGTTGGGCCAAGTATCGTCTCCAAAAAATTTTCGATCCCGAACAAATTCCCGGCAGAAACCTCGCTATCACACCAATCGTAGAGAACGTCCAACAGCCTTGTAAAGCCCCTGATCCGGCATTCGGAGAAACCGATTCCCCTGACGGCTGTCTCCAGCTCGCGATACGTGACCGCAGGCCCCGCATATTTTCCATGCGCGGCCGCCCGCAGCCTGGGCAAAAGTATGGAAGAATATCTATTCGGGAAGGTAAAAACACAAACCCCTCCAGGGTTCATCGCGTCATAGATATTCTCGAGCTCCTTCCGCCACAATGGGGTATAGGACAAAACCCGAATCGCGGTCACAACGTCAAACTTCCCCATGTCTTCGGGAAGCGGGTTGAGAATGTCGCAGAGGACCAGCCGCTCAAGTTTCTTATTATCTTTGAATTTCTCCCTGCAGTAGTCGAGCATCGTCCGGGAAACGTCGATGCCGCAATGTTCAACCGCATATTCCATGACCGCTTCGCTGATTCGTCCCAATCCGATCCCGATATCCAGCGTCCTCATCCGCTTGCCGCCCGAGCGTTCCCGGACCGATTCGATTGCCCCGCGCACCAAACCAATTTCAAGTTCGCTCAGACGCTTTTTAGCCGCCGATTTCCAGGAGATGACGTAGGTCTCCCCTCGCTTGTCCCAATAATCGGCAATCTCCCGGTTGACTATTTTTTCGACCATGAACAATCACGCCTCGCAATCAAAAATCGCCCACTTAAAGCCCGCGATCATGCCCTTATAAAAATCCAAAAGGGCCGCAAGATTACGGTATCGGAGAGATTGATAAGTATAGATGCAAAACCAGGCGGGATATAGCAGGCAGAACAGAAAAAAAGACCGAGAGTGTTTTCTCATGAAGATTATCTTGTTCCTGGCCGCCCAATACGAGCGGGAAAGCCAGCGCTGCTTAATCCTTTTCTTGTCCAGAAGGGGAAACTTGTGATAGCAAACCGCCTTGGGTGTATAGACTATCTTGAAACCTGCGTTCCTTGCCCGAAGGGAAAAATCGGCATCTTCATAAGATACAAAAAAGACGTCGTCATATAATCCGATCCGATCGAACACCTCTTTTTTCACCAAAAAATTGGCCGGCGCTATCTGGACCTCTTCTATCTTTTCGTATTGACCGACGTCTTTCCCCTCTCTGGATATATTCTCGCCCGTAAAAAGATTAACGGCCGTTCCCGCGGCCCAGATCACGTCCTTGTTTTCCCAATACAGAATCTTGGGGACCACGATGCCGATCGCAGGATCGGATCCGGCCAGGCTCACCATCTCCGAAAGCATGTTGCATTCAAGGATGTTGTCATGATCGACAAGCCAGACATAATCTCCGGCGGCCTTTTCGACTCCGGCATTGACCCCTCCGGTAACGCCCAGATTTTTCGGCGTCCTGATGAGCTTCGCCTGGGGAAATGTCTTTCCAACCGCCTCGCTTGTCCCGTCGGTTGAAGCGTTATCGACTATTATTGCTTCCAGATTGGGATAATTTTGGTTAAAAATCGATTCCACGCACTCCAGGAGGACCTCTTTTAGATTATGAGTGGGCACAACCGCAGAAACCTTGGGACATTCCTGAAAGCTCGCCACGCCTTACCCCTTCCTGCCATCGTAAAACATCCGTCAAAAAAAGATTGCGCTCCCCGGGCTATCGGGACCACGGAGGAGATCAAAAACCCGCCAAAACGGAGGCTATCTTTTCCGCCGTTTCATCATCCACCCAATAGCCGATGGGCACGCAGAGTTTCTCATCGTTGAATTTTTTAACCGCAGGGAGCGGATCGCGATTGTATTTCTTAAACAAGGGATACGTGTCGTTTCTCACGTGCACCTCGCCGCTCTCTATCCCTTCGCTTTGCAATCTCTGCCACAGCCTAAGCCTGTTCTTCTTGTTTCCGCAGAGGACGGTGAACATCCACCAGGAAGAAGCGGCCTCGGGCAAAACCCTAATGCCCCTCAGGGTCTTACTCCGCCTTAACGCCTCCAAGTAGAGATCGGCCTTGGCTTTTCTCTGTTTTAAGAGCATCTCCAAATGCGGGAGCTGCCCTAGTCCGATGGCGGCGGTGACGTCATTCATGTGAAACTTGTAACCGGCTTCTCTGATGGGATACTCCCAATAAGTTTCCTTGACTTTTCGCTTGTCCCTATCTATCCCGTACCACCTGAGCACCTTGCCTCGATGGTAATCTCCTCTTCTCTTTGTGGTCAATGCCCCGCCATCTATGGTGTTGATGATTTTTATCGCCTGAAAGCTGATGACTACGTAATCGGAATGACACCCGATCGGCTTCCCTCCATAAGTCGCTCCCAGTGCCTGCGCGGCATCCTCGATTACCCTTACGTTATACTTCCTGCCGATTCGGTTTATCCGTCCCAGGTCGCAAGGATTCCCCCCCCAATGGACGAGCATAATTGCCCGCGTCTTTTTGGATATTTTTCTTTCCATGTCATCCGGATCGATGCTCCCGCTTTCCGGATCGATATCCGCCCAGACGATATCCGCACCCTCATTTATAATGGGCTCATTGGTTGCGGCGCAAGTCATCGGAGTGGAAATCACCTCTCCCCCTTTGACGCCGGCCAATCTCAAGGCGATGTGAATGGCCGAGGTTGCATTATTTACCGTGAGGACGTTCTCCGTTCCCAGCCAGGGAGCCAATGCCTTCTCAAAATCCTTAACCCTTGCCCCCTCTCCGATCCAAGAGGTATGGAGGATGCTAGTGGCGTTTTGTATTGCTTCCTTGGACATGAAAGGTATAAATAACGGCACGTTCTTTTTATCCATTTTTGGGCTCCCAAATGTCTCTAAGAATACAATCCCATGGAAACCGATACTCATCACCGGGATCGTATGGTTCAGTGGCAAAATTAATAACGACCGCTTCAGGTGGACTCAGGGCCTTCCAACCATGAAGGACCCCGGGTGGAATCTTGACCAGCGCCGGTCTTCCCACTCCTATGAAAAGAGGATTTACATCGCCGAAGGTTGGTGAATCCCTTCTGACGTCCGCCAGAACAAGCTGCAGCTTGCCGCGAGTGGCCGCTATTTGATCGGTATGAACACCATGCAGGTGCCAACACTTAACAACGCCAAAGTCCGTGGCGGTCTGATAAACATGCCGGGGGGCCAGAAAACCTTTCTTTCCGACCCAGGGTTTGCTCCAAAGCTCGATAAGGTCGCCCCTCCCGTCCAGATTGACTTTAAGCTCTTTTAGCACCACCCCCTCGATCGTCGGACAGGCATGGCTTGAATGGATAATAAACTTTTGTTCCCCCAGCCAGCGGGGGCTGATTTTGAGAAAAGCAACATTCCGCTTAGACATGTTACTACGCCTCCTCCGTAAATAAACCTCGATCCCGCCGTTTCTGGGCCAGGACCATTTGATTCAACCCGAGGGCCAATAAGCGCTTCCGGTAAATACCGAACGGCTTAAGCAACGTTTTATCCGCCAATCCATGGCAGCGATCTATTAATTGAACCGTCTGCATTTTATTTCTTCTTAGAACGCCTCTTAGGAATCTGAAAGGATTGAACAGCAGATTTTGCATCAATGGATAAAGGAACGATATGCCTGATACCTCGTGAGATAAAACCACAAATCCGCATCTTTCAACCAGGTTTTGCAGCTCTTTCACGGTCATTTCGGACAGATGAGTCGCTGAAATATTACGAAAGAAAATGCTGCGTGCGGGCGCGGTCAAAACGATTTTACCTCCTTGCGTTAAAACCCGGAGACATTCTTTAAGCGCAAGCGCGGGTTTGTTTAAGTGTGAGATCACCTCATTCATGATTATGATATCAAAATACGAATCTTTGAAAGGGAGACCTTTTTCAGCATCGGCTTGAACGACTTTCACCCCCCTGCGGCGGCATTCATCAATGGCAACATCGTTTGTCTCGACGCCGACCTTTGTCTCGGCGGAAACCTTGCTCAGCAATATCCCGAATCCGCACCCTATCTCCAGCGTTTTGTCGCATGGCTTGATTTGCAATAGCTCTAAGATACGCTTGTGATCCTGGCGGCATTCACATGAATAGCTAAACTCATGCATTTGATAATAGTTATCGTTATACGTGTCGCTCAATCTTTTCATTGTCGCATTTCCCGCAAAATCCCCGTATGCTATCGAGATCCAAGCGGCTTGATGCACAAAATGCCGAAAGAAAATTTCGGGCAATAATACGTTATTAATTGCGTAAAGGCGGAGATGAAATACCAGAGACATTTCGGCTTGAAGCACATGAGAAAATAATCTTCCTGCGTTACGTTTTCATGGGCGTCTTTTTTTCTCAAGAATTTCCATCCCGCCATTCCGTAGACCTTATAGCCCCTCGCCCGCATTTCGTCCACCGTCCATCCCGAGCGATGAGACTGAAGGGGATTGCTGTCTAATCCCGGTAAATACCCGTTGGGGGTTGTTACAATCACCTTTTTCCTTGCCCATTTTTCTATCTTTCCTAAAAGCGCCCTCCCCTGCTCCTTGTCAAGGTGCTCCAATGACTCGATCATGATCACCGCATCGAAACTCTTTGGCTTGAATTCAATCTTGGTAATGTTCCCCAAAACGTATTCATGGTGGATCTTTTTTTTCTTGCTCTGCTCGATATAAGGCTCAAAGGCATCCACGCCTATACTGCAAGACGCGCCGCAGTGTTGTACGGGAGAATCCGGGCCGCAGCCAAGGTCCAACACCGAGCGACAATCTTTTAACTCATGGCTTAAACAATAAACCAGCGTGTGAAAAATCCGGCTGAGGAATCTGTTGTAATATAACCTTTGGGCTGCCGTGGCATTTCGATCTTTGTTTTTTGCATCCCCCAACCGCACGTCTCTTAAAAAGCTGGAGAAAATCCTCTCTTTGTAAAAATCTGCAAGCGGTCTCAGTACGGATCTGGGCATGACCAACGTCCCCAGGCTAAAGAACCAAAAGCGCACGTCAAATAGATTCCGCCAGCGATATTTAACCAACAGCGCTATCTCTCTCAGCAAGCACTTAAACCGGCCATAGTTCTTTATCTGCACCAGCCCCACAAAGTTTTTTGCTACGAAATTTTTAATGCAATACCTTCTCATGCCTTCGAATTCATTTTCATAAAAAACGTTCCTAAATAGATCCACCCAGCTCTGCATCGGGGATTTATCATAAATGGAGGACAGGCTTCTCGTCTGGCTTGTGGCAATCCTTACGGCAACGTTGTAGTCCTTTAAAAATACGATGGGATGTTTCTTGAAAATGGAGGCAAAGGGATAGACATGGCAAGGAAAGATGTCTTCGTGAAAATCCATATCCACGTACTTCTTTCTTAAAGCCAGCCCCGACAACTGATCGAGGGTTTGAAAAACCCTTATTATTCTTGGGTAGGGATCGGTGATTCTGACTATTTCGTCTCTTTCGGGATTTAATTGTTTTTTGGCACGCACAGGTTTATCTACGTTCTCATCGAACCAATAATAAGGCCTCGTCACCGCCCCGATATCTTCTGAAATCTCAAACGCCGTCCGAGTATTCATAAGGGCGTCTTTTTCCAAAATATCGTCCTGGCCCATCAAATAAAGGATGTCTCCAGTGGCTCTTTTTTTACATTCCTCTAAATTTCCGGGGTATCCCAAAGTGACCCGATTCCCGTAAAACTTTATCCTCGCATCGCGCAGCGATTTAACTACGTCTTCTATGCCATCTCCCGAATTATCGTCTACGACGATCATTTCATAATTCGTAAAGCTTTGAGACAAAATGCTCCTCAACGTTGCGCCGATAAAACCGGCGCCGTTGTAAGCCGGGACGAGAATGCTGAATTTAAGATCGCTCATGTCTGGCGCTATCCGCTTCTCAAAAACTTAATGCCCACCCTCACTCTTAGAAAATACATCCCCAAGGTCAACACCGGATGCCGCAATAATCTCTTCCACTTGCCATCTTCTACGAATACCCCAAGATATCTGCACCAAAACCCCAACTGCTTTTTTACTATCCGATCCCCCTTCCCCCATTTCCCGACGTAACCATCGAAACTCCCGACGTAATTCCCCTTTTTCTCCAGATATTTTCTGAGATCGAATTCCCCTTCGTTATGATACAAAAGAGCGTCTATTATGCCCGTTTTCCCGGTCTCCTTAATCCTCCTATCAAAATCCCAATCATCCGGCCCGAACTCCAAGCTCCCGTCAAAACCGCCGATTTCGAGGAATGCGTCCCTGCTGACAAACCGGACGCAATCTATTACCGTGGCGTTATAGAAACTCCTTTCAAAATCCCTTACCTTTATCCAAAATCCCTTGCCGATAATACGCTCTGGAACGTATAAAGCCACGCACTCTTCCCTGCGGCATTTTTTGACGCACTCGGCGATCAATTTTTCGGACAAGATCATGTCGGCGTCGGGAAAAATAATGTATTGCCCCCTTGCCTTCCGGGCGCCATAGTTAAGCTGCTCGGCCCTGTTGTGTCCATGATTATAAACTTTATCGGTATAGCTTCGGGAAATAGAGGTCGTTCCGTCCGTCGAGTCGTTGTCGACGACGATTATCTCGATCCCCTCGGGAGGATACGTCTGGTCCTTGATCGAGCGCAGGCAATTCCCGACGTTCTCTTCCTCGTTGCGCGTGGTGACGATGACGGAAACGTCTATCTGGTCCATCCATCCTCCTCCGGCATATCGCCGCGAGATGGAACGGTTATCGCGCAGGAGAGGGCCGTCACCAGGCTGAGGAGCGCACAGACGTTCACAACGCTCAAAACGCTCCGCAAACCGGGATGGTATGTGCAAATGACCGCCGTCTGGAAGACTGCAAGCGCCGCGATGTATTTTATGAAGCCGTTATTTTTGATCGATAGATTATACGAGGCCATCACCCACACCAGAGCGTACATGCTCATGGCGGTGGCAAACCATGGGACGAGAGCGACGCTCTCCGCGCTGGTTTTGCCGGCGAGGAAGCCCAGCACGCCCCGGGGGAACAATAAACATACAATCGTACCCGCCCCGCATATAAGAGCCGTGACAGCCAGCCCCTTTTTCAATAGATGGGAACTCGGCGAACGGCGGGCATGGGCCGAGGCGGCCTTCGGGAACACCACGAAAGAAACGGCCCCCGGCAGGAAAAGAATGATCTTTCCCGCCATCTGCGCTACGGAATAGTACCCCGCTTCAAGGGGAGAGAAATATTTCTTCACAAGAGTAACGTCGACGTTGGTGAGGACCGCGAAGGAGATCAACATCAGCCCCACGGGCAGGCAGTACGAATATATCGGGCGCATGGGCGCCGGAAGATCCTCTTCCCCCATGCGGTTATTCCGGCCCAGATAATGTGAGACCGCAAGATAGCCCACCACCGCCATCGAAAGAGGGCAGGCGATAAATCCCCATAATCCCCCCCTCACCCCGAACCCGGCCCACACCAACCCTACCCCCGCGATCAGCTTCAACAGAGATGAAGAGGCGCTCAAAATCACCAAAGGAGCGAACAACTGCGCCCCTTGAAGATAAGCCTGCGGCGCAACCCCCATGAACGATGAAGCAACGAGGATCCCGACGAGAAGGGCCATCGTGCCATCTCCTATCCGCTGCATTCCGGCGAAGGGCCCCGCGAATATTCCGAACGCCGCGATTACGATCGCCGACGCGACTGCCGTGTCGATGGTTGCCCTCCTGACCAGGGAGCGGGATTGCCCGCTCTCATTACGGCCGACATGGATTGCGATGGATCGCGTGAGGGACGTCTGAAGAGGAGAGGCGATCTGGCTAAAGTAGAGGGAGAAAATGACGAGGGCATTCAGGGCCCCGTACTCCTCGTAAGAAAGTATCCGCACGACTATCAGGTGATAGAGAAGGTTGAATACGTTGACGAGCTGCATCCCCAACACAACGAGGCCGGCGTGCCGGAGAAATTCGTCATGGAACATCCGTTTAAGAATGTCTCTCGCCATGGAAGGCTACTTTCCGTGGCCGGCGAAATCCCTGAGATGTCCGAATACCTTTTTCCCAGCGCGGAAAAAGAATTTCAGGTCGTGCCGGTCCCTGATGCTCAGCGTCTTATGCCAGAGGAAAAACGGATCGAAAGCGACGGCATATAGTTTTCGAATCAATTCCGTCAACCGCTCCTCGGGAAACGGGATCTTCATCACCGGCCTTCTCATGTCGAAATCCGACCAGTCCGAAGTCAGCAACCATCCGTTCTCGAGACATTCCTGATAAAGCCTGGCGCCGGGATAAGGGATCACGATCGTCGCCTGCATCGTATATGCATATCCCTTCCTGAGAAGATACCGCCCCAATTCGTAAGTCTTTTGGGCCTGCTCGTAACTCTCCCATGGATAACCGAACATGATGGTGACGTGAGGATAGAGGCCAGCCTGCCTGGCCAGTCGGCACGAATTGATGATCTCCTCAATGGTGATGCCCTTATTCAATCGGTCCAGCGTCTCCTGGTTCCCGCTCTCGAGCCCGAAGAGCAGGAAGCGGAAACCGGCCTTCGCCATCATTCGATACTCTTCCAAGCTTGTTTTCCCGAAGCGGAAGTTGCAGTCAAGACCGACCGAGCGATGATAGCCGCGATCGACTATCCCCCGGCAAAAATCCCTCAGCCAATCCCCGCGGGGGAACGTCCCCGTGTCATCCATGATCTCTTTTACGTGAAAATCGCGCATGAGGCGGCCTATTTCATCCAGGACGTTGTTCACGGAACGGGACCTGAACTCGGGGTAGAGCCGAGTCCAACTGCAAAAACTGCACCTCCCCCACCAGCAATCCCTCCCGCTCATAATGTACGTCCCGGGTGTGCGCCGGTAGTTCCCGTTCTCGTACGCATACAGGCCCCATTTTGTTAGCTCCCGGTCTATGAACGGGGCGCGATCCAGATCGTGGTTGAGCATGAACGGCCCGGTGCTCGTTATGCGCCCGTTGTCACGGTGCCATATACCTGGCTCCAGATTAGTCGATAGTCCATGGTCCATGGTCGATGGTTTTGTTTCGAGGCGCCTGCACAGGTTGAGCAAAAGAAAATCGTAATCCCCGCCGGTGAGGACAAAGTCAACAGGTGAGTTCCTGAAAGACTCCTCCGGCATAGCTGTGACGTGGTCACCGGTCAAAACGGTGATAAGATCGCCGTTCTCTTTTTTCAAGGCGTCGATAAAAGCCCAGTGCTCCTTGATGACGGGCGTCTTGCTCTCGAAGACGATAAGGTCGGGCTGCTCCCTCCTTATAAACTCAAAGTAGCCGGCCCGATCCATCCCCTCGGCGATACAATCGTTCCATATCACCCGATGCCCGTCCTTCTTGAGCATCGTCGCGGCGATAGCCGGGACGACGGGGTAGATAAAGGTGGGCGCATTGAAGTACTGAAACTGCCTGTTCTGGCCCAGGGTGGGATATCCCTTTGACAAATCGAAGGGGGGATAGGAAATGAGGGTCTTCATTCCTCGGCGAGCCTTTTCTTTAACAGGCCCTTTATGAAATTAAGGCCGTATACGACGTGCGTGCTGACTATGCCCGCAGCCACCACCGCCGCCATCTTGAAGGCTGCGCCCCGGAGGCTCGTGAGGGTCACCGCCAAGCAATAGAGGACGACCATGCCCGCGTATACCTTCAACCCGGAAGGAATAAAAAAGAGGGGGATCCAACCGCCCAAGAGGAATAGCGTCCATAGGGATGGCAGGAAGTAGTTGAACCTCCGGGACGTCTGTGGAAATTTTTTAACAAAATATCCTCGATGAGCGCCATAGTTAGCCACCTGCCGCCAGTGGGCGTGGAAGAGCGGACGGCGGTGATGCCAGACCTGGACGTCGGGATCGTAAACTATCTTCTTCCCGAGCTCTTTTGTGATCTTCACGCACAACACCGTATCCTCTCCGGGCCAGAAAGGAGTATCGAAGCCCCCCACGGCGTCGAAATCGTATTTCCTGACTATCAAATTGCTGGTAGGATAATCATCAACCTCTTTGATCATCTTGGGTATGAACCTATATAGATGAACGCCGCCAACCATCCAGCATGACAAGACCCTTCCTCCCGCGCGTTCCCAGAAATCGTCCGTCGACGGCGTGGAGGCCGGCCCCCCTATTGCGGCGATCGAGTCGTCGTTAAACGCCCGCATCGCATTCGTAAGCCAGTCTGCTTGGGGATAGGCATCGTCGTCGATAAAGGCCAGGATATCGCCCCTGGACTCCCGCGCGCCGATATCTCTTTTCCGCGGCGGGCCGACGGGGCCCGTTGGGATAACCCTGATGCCGGCGCCGGCATGCTCCATCGGCCCATCCGGTAAAAGAATAACTTCGTAGTTGTCGTAATCAAGCTCTGCAATTTTAGCTAAACATTTTTCAAGGCAGGGGCGAGGGTCTTTAAAAACTATTATTATCGAAACCATAGGACTGGCCAGGCTAGGCTTGAGCGGCCTGTCGTAGTACCCAAGGATATTTAATCTGTAGTATATCGCCAGCGTATCCAGTAGCATGGTCCAGATGGACTCCATGGGGATATGCGCGAACCTGCACTTGAAGTCCACCACCACGGGGGCTTCGGCGATCTTAAACCCCTGGTGATGGGCGTTCACCAGCAATTCCAGATCGAACGCGTATCTCTTTATCAACATGCGTGGGAAAACGTTTTCCAGCACCTCACGCCTGAAGATCTTGATCCCAGTCTGGGTATCCCGGAGCGGAAGCTTGAACATCAACTTCACCAGGAAAAAGTAGACCGCGCTTATGATCCTGCGCGTACGAGGGTAATGCAACGTCGACTGAGGATGGCGCTTTGAACCTATGACCACGTCAGCGTTTGTTTCCGCCTGGATTTGCAGGAGGGTGTCAAACTGGCGGGGATGGATGTCCAGGTCTGAATCGAGGAAGAAAATATTATCACCGGAGGAGATCTGGAAGGCCCTTCTCAGCGCCCAACCCTTCCCCTGATTCTCGGGGTAGCTCAGGCACTTGATGTCCGCTATCTCTGCGGCCGCCCTTTTAATCTCGGCAAACGTGTTGTCATGGCTTCCATCATCCACCACAATAATCTCATGCCGGGGGGAGATACGGTTCAATACCCCCTTGATCTCCAGCAAATTGCGGTAGATGTGCTTGCCTTCGTTATGCGCGGGCAACAGAACAGATATTTTCCCCGGAGTGGTATCCTGCATATAAAATGGCCGCATCGAGCTTAAATATTTTGCCTGGACGTAGATTATAACATATTGTACCTATTGGGCCATTTGGGTGCCACTCTATTTTATTTCTTTATGCATTGTTTTTTAACCACGCACCGAAAGGGCCACCGTTGGCGAGGAGAAACACATTTTCACAAAGAGTAAAAGAGAGGGAGAGAGAACATTGAACGATAACCTGCGCATTACGAATGCGCCGCTCTGCCGCAGATTGTAATAGAAACAGGCACACAAAGATGCACACAATCCGGCAGGGCTCCCTCGACGGATCTGGAGAGACAAAGGGGAAGAAATAACGGTATAGAAACAGAGGGTAAGAAAGAGTGGTTTCATCCAAAGAGGTTATACTCTCTCCTTCTCCTTTATTACTCTTTGTAAAACAACCGCCTCTTTTCCTCTGTGACCCCTCTGTGCTCTCTCCCGTCCCGTCCCGTCCCGAAGGGATCCCATTGGGAAAGGGATCCCCTTGGGAAAGGGGCGCCCCTTTGGTGTGTGTCTCCGTGGTGAAAAATACTCAGGAAACGGAACGGCGGGCGCCGCGGGTGGACTGCCTAAAGATACCGGGATCGGTACCACGTCCGACGGAGCGGGATGGCGTGGCCGCCGGCGATTTTGCCTTGCCGTCCACTATGGATGGCTTCGGAGCGGAGGGAGCATATCTCTTTGTGAGGAGCTCTTTGAATCTTTTCATGGGGAAACGAAATCCCGGGCACATGGTGTGCTCCCCATTAAAATCACCGTGGCCCTTGATGCAGCTAAGCGGTATACCATAGGTGGCGCGCAGCCTGTTCACCAGCGTGACAAGCGAATCCATCTGTTTCTTGCTCACCGTCTGCCAGTTAAAATTGCCGACGAGGCATATCCCGATACCGGTTTCGTTGAGCCACGGCTGCTTTGCATGCCCTCCGGGGATTTGAGCCCTCCAGCGATAACCCTCTTCTATCTCCCCGTCCCCACGGCCGGATGTGCCGTTGTCGATCACAAAATGGTAGGCGAGGCCGTTCTGCATGTGCCTGTGGTTGCTGTGGTAGCGGTCCATGATCGCAGCGTTCCCCTTCCGGGTGGCGCTGTGATGAATGACTATGTACTTCCACTGACACGGTTTTTGGGGCGGAGCTGATTCCAGTCCTGCGGGGGATATCAGCAATAAAATGACAAGCGGGATCAGCGGCAAACCGCCGCGGCAAGGAAAGCTAAGAAGTCGCATCGGAATACTTAAATATATAGACCTCCAACCCCAATGGCTGGTATAGGATAGCATACGGCATCGAGGCTGCAACATGTTTTTGAATATATCTTCACATCAGCTATCGAGTTTTGTCATTTGGTATTTGTCTTTTGGGGCCCAGGATTTCAATTTAGCTACACGCCGTCACGCCACACGTCACACGCCGATACGCGCGCTCTCCGCTTAGGCTTTGCCTGCCCGACGGAGCCTTGGCGCGGTCGTACCTGTCCGCCGGTTGTTAGGTGGGGTATTCGTCATTTCTCAATATTGGGATTTGGTGTTTGGGATTTGGGATTTTCGACAAGGAATATCCTGTTGACGGCCCAATTCAAACATAGTAGCTTTTGGTCGGAGTGACCATACCATGGCAATGCGCTTCGAGCAGGTTCAGCGACAAACACAGAAGCTCATTCTTTCACCTCAGATGCAACAGGCGATCAAGCTGTTGCTCCTGCCTCTGCCGCTTCTTCAGCAAACCATCCAGCAGGAGATGGCCCAAAACCCCGTTCTGGAAGAAGAGCTTTCGCAAGAAGACGTGCAGGAAGAGGGTCAAGACACCGAAACGCAGCAGGAAGCGGAGGGGGAAGAGGATTCGACACGGGATGAGGCCGGCGAGCTCAAATTCGAGGAGGAGTTCAACAAGCTTTTAAAGATTGACGACGAGTGGAAGGAATATTTCCGCCAGAGCGGCAGCTACCGCAAGTATTCCGAGGAGGACGAGGAGAAACGGCGTTTCCTCGAATCATCGGTGGTGAAACCGGAAACGCTTCAGGAGAACCTGCTGAACCAGCTCGGGCTCGCCCTCCTCAACGACGAGCAGAAGAGGATCTGCGAGGCGCTCGTCGGGAATATAGACGACAACGGCTATCTCCGCGGCGCCATCGAGGACATCGCACAGCAGCTTGGCGTTGCGGTGGATGAGGTAGCACGCATGCTGGCGCTCATCCAGACGCTCAGTCCCGTGGGGGTCGGGGCGCGGGACCTCCGCGAGTGCTTGCTCATCCAGCTCAGGCGCCTAGTCAAACAACACAGCCTTGAATACCGGATCGTGGAGAACCACCTCGACGAGCTGGGAGCGAGAAAATACCGCCGGATTGCGAAGGCGCTCGGGGTTTCTCCGGTCCGGGTCCAAAAAGCGGCCGAGATCATCGAGACATTGGATCCCAAACCGGGGCGGATTTTTTCCACAGAGCAGGCCCAGTACATTACCCCGGACGTTTTCGTCGAGAAAGACGCCGAGGGCTACAACGTCATCCTCAATGACGATCGCGTCCCCCATCTCAGGATCAGCAATCTCTACAGGCAGATGGCCCTCAACCCCGATGCCGACAGGGACACAAAAACGTATATCCGCGAGAAGATCAAGGGGGGGCAATGGCTGCTCCGCAACATCAAACAGCGTCAGCAAACAATCTACAACGTTGCGTCGGAAATCGTGAAAAAGCAGCAGGAATTCTTCGATGAAGGGATTCCCCATCTCACCCCGCTCACGCTCCAGCAGGTGGCGGATTCGCTGGGCATCCATGAATCGACGGTGAGCCGCACGATCGCGAACAAATACATCCAGACGCCCCACGGTCTCTTCGACATGAAATATTTCTTCACCGCCGGCATCGCGTCGGATGGCGGAGGGAGCGTCGCCATCCCCAACGTCAAGAGTATGATCCAGCAAATGATCGAACGGGAAGATCCGAAGGCTCCGCTGAGCGACCAGCAGGTGATAGATAAGCTAAAGGAGAAGGGAATCACGCTCGCGCGGCGCACAGTGACCAAGTACCGGAAGGAGCTCGGCATCCTATCGTCCAACCAACGCCGGAAATATTGACCCAGGATTAAGCGGTAAATATTAAGGATTAAGCAAAAAGGGAGCCATTCCGGCTCCCTTTTAACTTTCTGCTTTTGTAACTGCCTCATCCAGTAACCAAAAACCAGTAACTGTAGTTGCCGCAGTACTGGAGCCAGCGATCGGAATTGAACCGATAACCTGCGCATTACGAATGCGCCGCTCTGCCGGTTGAGCTACGCTGGCCCGAGAGACGGTTGAAGGTCGAAAGCAAAAAGTTCAAAGTAATAATATCAAATAGCTCCCACTATTCAAGTTCTGCGTAACTCGAAATGACGAGTAGTGTAGGGGGCGGATTCATCCGACCCGCTTGGCGGGCGTGATAATTCACGCCCCCACAATGGATAACATTCCCGGTTCATACACACCTAATGGGTGTAGGATTCCATCACTTATCCGCCATTTCGACCTCGATGAGCCATATGCATTCAAGGCTTATTGGCCGTAAATATACAATCTATGTCCAGAACCCCGATCTCGCCATCTCCATTGACGTCCGGCGCATCAAGGGTATTGGCGCATTGATGGCAGAAGAAAACCGATACCATATGTACTAACTCTCCAAGAATAAAGACGTCTAAGTTCTGCCGGATTTGAAAATCTTTGCCGTATCTCTTGTGTTTTCTGCTTCTTTTCATCAATAGCTTCGTCTGGCAAACGCTTATTGATGAGGTACCGAATATACTCCTCTATTTCATCCGCAGTATAGTCAGTCCTTACAACCGGGCGACAGTCGAAAGGATCATTAAACTCTTCGGGTTTTGAAAGATATATTTGGTTATTCTCAAATATCTCTCTATTACCCAATGATTTCATCGATCGGAACTTGTATAGCTTCACTATCGCACACTATCCTCATGTCCGGTTTCTTCTCTACCAGCGGCGTCAGAGATTTTACGGGAATAGCCCTTTATCTTCTTCAAGAGCAACCGCGAAGGCAGAAAAGTCGCTGACTTTCTGGCGCCTATCTTATCCAGCAGCTTGAGCTTTACCAATTCCATAATGTCGGTCCTGGCCGTTTGATAAGAAACGTCATGCGTGTTCATGTGAGATTTAAACTGATATACGGCGTCCGGGTGGTTAATGGCATGCCGCAACAGGGAATATTGCCTGTAATTCAAATCCGGGATGTTCCTGAGAATACCCGTCAAGCTGCGGATCTCTTTTTGGCGATGGTTTAAATATTTCAACGCATCTGCAATCGCCGACCTGATGGCCCTGAGATTAAACATGATGAAATACGTGAGATCCGTTTCATCCTGTTCCGAATAAAGAAAGGATTGCTTATACTGCGACGGGGTGCGAAGAATCGTCCTTGAAATAGCCAGGTATTTCACCAGCCAATAATTCTTTGACAGCAAATACCAATAGAATATAGCCCTTGCGGTCCTGCCGTTCCCATCGACAAAGGGGTGCTCGTAGGCCAACCAGAAATGAAGCACTATGGCTTTGACGACCGGATGGATAAATACCTGTTCGTCTTCGCGATTCGCAAAATCACAAAGCTCCTGGAACCTACTTGGCAACAAATTAGCCGGCGGGGGAACAAATAGGGTCTCTCCATCGCGCTCATCGATTACTTCCACGGGTTCGTCATCGCGGCGAAACCGTCCCATGGCATCCTTGTCGGCAAGCGTATTTTCCGTGATGGAGGCATGAAGTTGAAAGAGCATATCGGTGCTTAATTTTTCATTCGCCAACTCTTGTATTTTAAGTATCGTTCTATAGTTATTAAGGATCATCTGCTCGGCCCTGTTCTTCGGCTTTCTCCCCGATTGGAGCATCTCTTTGGCAATCGGTCTCGTCGTCGCGGCGCCCTCAAGCTGGCTCGATGCAATCGCCTCCTCCATCAAAGAGCTTATTATGTAAGTATGCCTTGAAGCTGGATCAATTCCAGGTCCGTCGCTAAGAAGCTGACCGCTGGCATCACGATCAATCTGGTGTAAGTAATTCAAAGCTGCATCCGGCAACCAGTATTTGAAGTTACCGCCGCTTATGTCTTTGACTGGAAGGGGCTTGACCACCAATCCACGTGTGACTTTTAGCCTGACTTTCGCAACTGGACCGTCGAAATCGCTATTTTGAGGGGGTTGGG
>CAYWRA010000057.1:0-17237 GCA_964460305.1 uncultured bacterium | reverse complement strand
AAAATCCCCCTTTGCCCCAACCTCCTGAGGATTACTGGAACGTTTTTACCCCCCGTGTGATGGAACGGCTGGGGGAGGAAGAGGAGGCGGGAGAGGCGCGGAGGCTATGGTTTGGCGAACTCTTCTGGGGGAGGAGGCCCGCTATCGCCTTTGCCTCGGTCGCCGCCATGGCTATAGCGGTCGGCGTGTTCCTCATGCGTGAGAAGCCCCCGAAGACGGAGACGTCCATTCGTGCGGGCGACGTCCCGACCCCGGACGTGCCGTATGCCGCCGTGCCGCAAACATCCATACGGGCGATCGATTCCGAGGACACAAGGCTGGCGGGAATGCCCGCCCAGGGTGTTGCGCCATTCCAGATGGTCGGAGAGATGCATCCCCTCGTCATAGAGAGTGTGGAGCAATCGCGGGGATGGTTGGGCATAGGGGTGCAAAATCTTACGCCGGCGCTCCAGGCTGAATTTGGAATTGCCGATGGGCATGGCATTGTGGTCGCAATGGTGGTCGATTCCGGGCCCGCTCAACGCGCTGGCATCAAGGCGGGCGACGTCATACGTTCCTTCGCGGGTAGGGCGATAGAGAGTCCACGGGAGCTGATTGCCCTTGTCGCGCAGAGTGAGATCGGCAAAAAGATCGCGCTCTCCATGGTCAGGGATGGACAGGAGAAGACCCTCGACGTCACCGTAGGCACGCGTATGGAAGGGGGGCAGGGGCGTGAGGTCGGCTTGGGGCTTGTTCTGGAAGAGATTACGCCGCAGTTGGCGCTGCGATTTAACATGAGCGCCACGCCGCGGGGGCTCCTGGTGGCCGACGTGCGGCCTGGCGGTGCGGCAGCGAGGGCTTCCTTAAGGCGTGGCGACGTCATTTTGGACGTGAACCGCCGCCCGATGTCTGGACTCGCGGCATGGGAGGAGCTTATCAAGGAGGCTAAACCGGGTCAGAAATTCCTCGTGCGGACACAGCGAGGGTTTTTCGTAATCAAGGCGGACTGATTTTAACCACGGATAAACACGGAAAATTAGCCGCGGATAAACGCTGATTTTTGCCACTTTTTTAGCTTATAGCTTACTACTAACATTGGGATTTGGGATTTTTTGCAAATCGTTCAGGCCGGTTGCATTGGTTGCGTTGACGCCTATGTCGTCATAACCGGCTTGAACGATTTGACTTATACCGGTTAGAATAAGAGGAGGAAAAACGTTCATGAAACGGGTTCCGTTGGCGATATTGACCGTATCTCTTACGCTGTCGTGCGCCCTTGCCCAGGAAGGAGGGGGCGCCGCCGCGGGTAAAGCCGCATCGCTGCAAGCGGCGTTCATGGAAGTCGCAAAAGACGTGGGGCCGGCCGTGGTGGGGGTGTACAATATACAGCGGGCCCGCGTCCTTGGTTACGCCGGCAAGCCGGGGGCATATCATGACATGGATGAATTCTTGAAGCTGTTCGAGATCCCTCTCGAGCGCCGCAGCATCGGCTCTGGTGTGATTATCGACCCCTCCGGTTACATACTTTCCAACGAGCACGTAGTGGGCAACGCCGATGCGATAGAGGTAACGCTCTCGGACGGGCGCAAGTTCCAGGGGAAGGTGGTGGGGAAGGATCCCCGTGCCGACATGGCGGTGATCAAGATCGACGCGACCGGCCTCACTGCCGCCAAGCTCGGAGATTCCGACACCGTGAGGCCAGGCCAGTGGGCCATTGCCATCGGGAATCCGTTCGGAATATTCGAGGACAATCCCACCCCGACCGTGACGGTTGGTGTGGTGAGCGCCGTGCACAGGAAATTGGACGGTGCGAGCGTCGGGGGGAGATACTACGGCGACCTCATCCAGACGGACGCGGCGATCAATCCCGGCAACAGCGGCGGACCTCTCATCAATTTGAACGGCGAGGTGATCGGCATCAATGCGGCGATCATCAGCCCATCCGGCGCCTACGCCGGCATCGGTTTCGCCCTCCCCGTGAACAGGGCGAAGGAAGTCCTGGAAGAGCTCAAGAAGGGACAGGAGATCGAGTACGGCTGGCTGGGTGTAGGCATCCAGGCGCTGAACAAGGACCTTGCCGAGGAGTTCAAACTCCCCGATTCATCCGGAGCTCTTGTCATTACCATTATCCCGGGCAGTCCGGCCGCCGCCGCTGGCCTCCGGGTGGGTGACGTGATTCGTGAATGCGGCGGGCAGCCGGTCAGGGATACCGATGGCTTGATGGAGAAGATCGGCCGTACGCGGCCGGGGAAGGCCATCAAGCTCAAGATCGTGCGCGATGGCAAGGAGCAGTCGCTCGACGTGCTTGTCGGACGGAAGGGCGAGAAGGTCATGTGAATCGGGGGGCCTTGAGTGAGGAAAAGAATTTCCAGGGTGGTATGGCTAACCGTGGCCTGGACGGCGCTATCGGTCGTTCGGCTCTCCCTTGCTGAGGGGGCGAAAGATACGACCGTATCGGCCCCCCCGCCGAAAGGGGTTCTCTCGGCGGACAAGAAACAGGTTGTCGTAGGCGAGACGGTCCATCTGTTGCTTGATATAAGCGGGGGGGAGGGCTTGCGGGCCGGTGTATTCGAGCAGCCGGCCCTCCCTATGCTCGCCCATCTTGCTCTCCTAACGGTCGGTCAACGCAACGAGCTTGCGTTCCGTTCGGGAGGCCGGGTTTTTTCGACTACGTTTCTCTACACGCTTAAAGCTCGCTCTCCGGGGGCGGAGAAGATCCCCGCGATTCAGGTAAAATACCGTGGCGTGGGGGACGGCGAGAGCCACACCATCTCGGTGGAGGGGCTGGAAATTACGATTGGAGAGGGACGTCGTGTCGAGCGCCGTACCGTCGCCCTTGTCATTCTCGTCATTGCGGGTGGCGCGCTCCTCGGCGCCGCGTGGCGCATGCGCGCGAGGAGACGGAAGGGCGGAGACGTAGAATCGAAGATGCCGGAGTGTGAGGGTCCCGGCTCGGCGGAAAGAGAGAAGTCGCGCGGGGCGGTGGAGGCCCTGGCGATGCTGGAAGACGCCCATGGATTGAAGACGGCGGGTGAATGGGGAGAATACGGGGCGCGGATTACGGCCGCCCTTTCCGCCTATCTTGAACGGGATTCCTCGGCGGAGATTGAGAAGCTGAAGGGGGGAGCGGACGCGCTCTGCGAGAGGGTGCGTTACGCGAAGGACCGCGATGCCGAGCGCGGCATCGAGGAGTGCGCCCGGAAGGCGGAGATATTCTTTAAGAATAAGATACGGGAATCGATTGCAACCACACCTTGATAAATGACAAATACCGAATGACAAAACACGATGAGTTTTTGCCATTCGGTCATGTGGAATTCATTTGTCATTTGTACTTTGGCATCTGTCATTTATTTGGGGATTTCCACTAAGGGGGTCGAAAATGCAACAGGGCGTGCAGGCGATCAACGAGAAGGTGAGGCAGGAGAGCGGCGTCATCGAGAAGATCGTGAACGAGATCGACAAGGTGATCGTAGGGCAGAAATATATGGTGGAGCGATTGATGGTGGGGCTCTTGGCGGATGGGCATATTCTTCTCGAGGGGGTGCCGGGACTGGCGAAGACCCTCTCCGTCAAGACGTTGGCGCAGGTGATCGCGACGAAGTATCAGAGGATACAGTTCACTCCGGATCTCCTCCCGGCGGACCTGATCGGCACGCTGGTCTATAACCCAAAGACGGGGGATTTCACCACGAAATTGGGGCCGATATTCGCGAACCTCATTCTCGCCGATGAGATCAACAGGGCGCCGGCCAAGGTCCAGAGCGCGCTCCTTGAGGCGATGCAGGAGAAGCAGGTTTCCATCGGGAAAGAGACCCACAGGCTTGAGGAACCGTTCCTTGTCCTTGCTACGCAGAACCCGATCGAGCTGGTGGGTACCTACCCGTTGCCCGAGGCCCAGATCGATCGCTTCATGCTCAAGGTGAAGATAGAATATCCGAACAAGAAAGAGGAGCGGGAGATCCTGGAGCGCATGGCGGTGGTGGGCGTCCAGCCTAAGGCGTCGCAGGTGATCGGCGCGGATGAGGTCCTCAGGCTCCGCGCCATCGTCAACGACGTATACATCGATGATAAAATCAAGGATTACATCGTGAACATCGTGTTCGCCACTCGAGATCCGAAGGCCTTTAAGCTGGAGATCGGCCCCTATATCCGATACGGGGCGTCGCCGAGGGCGTCGATATTCCTGACCCTCGCCTCAAAGGCGTACGCCTTCCTGAAGGGGCGTGGATTCGTCACTCCCCAGGACGTGAAGTCCATCGGGATGGACGTGCTGCGGCACAGGGTGATCGTGAGTTATGAAGCGGAGGCGGAGGAGATGACGAGCGAGGACCTCATACAGAAGGTGTTTGATAATGTGGAAGTACCTTAATGAAATCCCAAATCCCAAATCCCAAACCCCAATAGGCGGTACGACTTGATTCCCAAAGAGATACTTAAAAAAATCAGGCGGATACAGATTTACACCACCCGCGTGGTGCAGGACGTTTTCGCGGGCGAATACCATAGTGTCTTCAAGGGCCGCGGCATGGAGTTCGAGGAGGTGCGGGAGTACCAGGTCGGCGATGACGTGAGGACCATCGACTGGAACGTTACTGCGAGGACCGGGCATCCATACATCAAGCTGTTCAAGGAAGAGCGCGAGCTCACCGTGATGATACTCGCCGACATCAGCGCCTCTGGCGCCTTCGGCACCGTCGGGCGGCTGAAAGCGGAACTCATAGCAGAGCTCTGCGCGGTCCTCGCATTCGCCGCGACGAACAATAATGACAAGATCGGCCTCATCCTCTTCACCGACCGGATCGAGAAGTACATCCCCCCCGCCAAGGGGATCACGCACGTGCTCCGCGTGATACGTGAATTGCTTTACTTCCGGCCGGAGGGCAAGGGAACGGATATCTCGGCGGCCGTGGAGTTCCTTAGCCGAGTCACCACGCGGCAGACCGTGAGTTTCCTCGTTTCTGATTTCCTTGCAGCGGGCTATGAGCGTCCGATCAGCATCGCCGCAAAGCGGCATGACCTGATCGCGGTCGCCGTGAGCGATCCCCGCGAGAGGGACCTGCCGGCCGTGGGGATCATGGAGCTCGAAGACCCGGAGAGCGGCGAGACGATCTCGGTGGACACGCGGGACCGGGGCGTGAGGGAGGCATTCGCCAGAATCGCGAGGAAGGAAGAGGCGGTGTACTGCGATTTTTTTAAAACCCATGGGATCGACTGTATCAAAGTGAATACCGCAGAGCCGTACATGGGGGCGCTGTTGAGCTTTTTCAAGTCGAGAGAAAGGAGGATGGCAGTGTGACGGAGGGGAAGCGGAGCAGGTAGATGGCGGTGCGGGATCCGTACGTTAGGATGAAACGGGACGAAGGTTAAACAGACAATGGGAATCAGAGAGGAGGGAGCATGAAGAGGGTTTGGTTGATGGCGATGGTTGGCGGGGTTGCGTGTTTGTGTGGGTGCGCATCGGCGCCCTCGAGTACGGCGTCGGGGAAGACGCAGCCCGCGGCGGAAGGGACGAAGGCCCCGCTTCAGGCGGAGGGGGCTGCGACGAAGGGCGAGGTCCTGGCGCGGGTGGGTAAGACGGTGATCACCGATACGATGCTTGAAGACAAAATCAACTCCATGTCCATGAGGAAGACGCGGTTCCAGTCCTCGACGGCGAAAAAGGAGCTTCTCAACTCGCTGGTGGAGCTGGAGATGGTGTACCAGGAAGCCATGAAGGAGGGGATGGATAAGGACCAGGTGACGTTGGATCGACTTGAGGAGTACAGAAAAAGGCTGGTGGCTACCAGGTTGAGGGAGAAAATTCTGGAAGACGTGAAGGTGAGCGATAAGGAGATCAAGGCCGAATACAATGCGCAGGGCGATCGCTTCAAGGTTCCCAAAAAGGTGAAGGTGAGCCAGATCGTTTTCGCCTTGGATAAAAATGCGTCGGAGAAAGATATCGCAGCGGTGAAAAAAGACGCTCAGGATATTCTTGCAAGGGCGAGGAAGGGGGAAGACTTTGCCGCCCTCGCTAAAAAATACTCGTTCGACAAGGCGAGTGCCGCAAAGGGAGGGGACATCGGTTACGCAAACAAAAAACTGCTCCCGCCCGAGGCCTATGCCGCCGCCATGGCATTGAAGAAGGATGGGGCGATCAGCGACCTGATCACGGGGAAGGAGGATATCCGCATCCTCAAGGCCACCGAGGTCGTTCCCGAGACGAAAAAACCGTTGGAAGAGACAAAGCCCTGGCTGGAGCGCATGGCCAAGAGCAGAAAACAGCGTGAAGCCTGGCAGAATTACATGGACAAGTTGAAAAAGCAGAGCGGCGCCGAGGTGTACGAAAATAAAATCGTCGCTACCGAGGAATCGTCGCCAGCCGAGGGGAACTCCATGCAGCCCATGCAGATGGAATCTCCCCTGAAAAAATAGGATGCGACGTCCCGCTGAGGGATGATTTTCCACAAAGAGTAAAAGAGAGAAAGAGAAGAGCATAAACTCTTATACTCTTTTACTCTTTGTGAGAATAGGAATTGCCGTGCCATCCGTTCTCTTTGTGTTGGTCCGGGCGGGGCGCGTTATGACATGAGACGGTTTTTGCTTGGCGCATACATGATTGTTTCGGCCGGGGTTCTGTGCGCCTCCGCTGCCGAGGTGTGGCCCGCCGGCTGGTTCCCGGACGGCGCTAGCATCGCGGCCTCCGCGAATCCCACGAGAGTGACGGTGGGCGACAGGATACTCTACACCCTCCGCGTAGTCGTTCCTAAAGGCGTCACTGCTACTCTCCCCGTGTTCGGCCGAACCTTAGGCGAATTCCAGATAAGGGACCTCGGCCCTCTGCCCGCTATCACGCGAAAGGACGGATGCGAGGAAATCTCCCACCGCTACGAGCTCAATCTTTACGAGACAGGCGTGAAATCCATACCCCCCCTCTCGGTTGTCCTGAGGGGGCAGGAGGGGAAGGTTGCGGAGCTCGACGCCGGTCCCATCGCCGTCGTATCCGAAAGCGTTCTCGATAAAGATGCCAAAGACATCAAGGACATCAAGCCGCCCCTCACGTTGACGTACGTTCCCGTCGCGATGATTGTGTGGCTCTGCATTGGTATGGCCGTCGCCGCCCTCGCGATCTTCGCGTTCAGGCGCATCAGGCGAAAGAGGGAACTCGCACCCCCGCCGCCCAGGTCCCCGCAGCGTATAGCTTATGACGAACTGGAGCGGCTCCGCGCCATGGACCTCATCGCAAAAGGGCGCGTGAAGGAGTATTACATAAGAATTTCCGACATCGTGCGCCGGTACATAGAGCGGCGCTTCAGCCTTAAGGCGCCCGATCGGACCACCGAGGAGTTTCTCTCGGAGGCGGGCGCTTCCGGGCTTCTCGATCCGCGGGCCCGCACCCTGGTTGGAGATTTTCTGGATCAGTGCGACATGGTGAAGTTCGCCCGCTACGGCCCCACCGCCGAGGAGATCGACGGCGTGTACGCCGCGGCGAAGCGGTTCGTCGACGAGACGGCGCCTGCGGCCCCTGTACACTAGATAAAACCACAGAGCGCACAGAGAAAGGATCACAAAGAGCACGGAGGAATAAACCCAAGATTAATTGTACCCGCGGAAGAACACGCATAAAAACGGATACACACAGATTATTCCAGAAACCGGAAACTGTTTTTGCCGTAGTAAATCTCTGTGTCCTCTGTGATTATTCCTCTGTGTTCTCCCCCAACGGGGCCCCTTCGGGGTGTGGTTGCGCATCGTTAATATGGGATTTTACATTGATATGCAATTTCGCGATCCGGTTTTCTTGATTCTGCTGCTGTTAGTTCCGCTCCTCGCGGTCTGGAGGCTTAAGTATTCGCGGCCGGTCACCGTGAAGTTCTCGGCGATCGAGGCGCTGAAGACGGCTCTCCCCAAGCACCGCGGGAGACGGAGGTATATCCCCCTCGTACTCCGCTGCGCGGCGATCGCACTAATGGCGATCGGCCTCGCGCGTCCGCTTAAGGGGATCGCGCACACTAAGGTGTACAGCGAGGGGATTGACATTATCCTTGCGATCGACGTGTCGAGCAGCATGGATGCCCGCGACATGACGCGCGACCTGAGAATCAACCGTCTCGACGTGGTGAAGGAGGTCATGAAGAAATTCATTTCCGAGCGGAAGAACGACCGGATCGGCGTGGTCGCCTTTGCCCGGTATGCCTATACGCAAGCCCCCCTCACGATGGACCACGACATACTTGCCGATCTCGTGGAACGGTTGAAGATAGTGCCGCGGGGCGGAGACGAGGACGGCACCGCCATCGGATCGGCGATCATCACGGGTGTGGCGCGGCTGAAGGAGTTGAAGGCCAAGAGCAAGGTCATCATCCTCCTCACGGACGGCATGAACAATTTCGGGGAGATCAGCCCGGAGGGCGCAGCCAAGCTTGCCAAGCAACTGAAAATCAAAATCTACACGATCGGCGCCGGGACGAAGGGGCTCGCGCCCTATCCGGTGGAGATGTTCGGACGGGTGACGATGACGAGTATACCGGTGGACATAGACGAAGATAGCCTGCGCAAGGTGGCGGATGCCACCGGCGGACAGTTTTATCGCGCACAGGACGAACGCGCCCTTAAGGAGATATACGACCGCATCAACAAGATGGAGAAGGCGAAGATCGAGGAGGAGAAGTACATGGAGTACCGTGAGATCTTCCCCTTCTTCTTGATTCCCGCGCTACTCCTGCTGCTCGCGGAAATCGTCGTGGGCCAGACCATCCTCAGGAGGTTGCCATAGCATGAACTGGGGACACGCACACTATTTCTACCTGCTCTGGCTCGCCGCGGCCCTTCTGCTCTTTTGGAGGTGGGCCGGGATCAGGAAGCGGAGGGAGATGGGGGCCTTCGCCGAGCCGGCATTGGCGGGATCGCTGATCGTGGGGATGAGCGCGAGGCGGCGGCGGCTCAAGACGGCTGCGTTGTTTTTCGCGGTGGTGTTCATCGTCATCGCCCTTGCCGAACCCAAGTGGGGTTACCACTGGCAACGGGTCGCGCGCGAGGGGATCGACATCGTCATTGCCATCGATGTATCCAAAAGCATGCTCGCGCGTGACGTCAAACCGGACAGGCTCGATCGCGCGAAGATGGAGGTCCGCGAGCTGCTCGATACGCTCGATGGCGACCGCGTCGCCCTGGTCGCCTTCGCGGGATCGAGCTACACCGTCTGTCCGTTGACGCTGGACTATTCGGCGGTTGAAATGTTTCTAAAAGTGGTCAGGGTGGGGGTGGCGCCGCTTGGGGGGACCGACATCGGCGGCGCTATCGAGCAGGCGATAAAGATATTCCAGGGGGATGAGCGTAACTACAGGGCGCTCATCGTTCTCTCGGACGGCGAGGATCACGAGGCGAAGGTCGAGGAGGCAGCGAAAAAGGCCAAGGAGCTCGGCGTTAAGATCTTTTCGATCGGCATCGGGAGCAAGGGGGGCGAGCTCATCCCGATCGAAACGGAGGAGGGGAAAAAGGCCTACCTCAAGGACAAGGAGGGGAAGGTCGTCCAGACCCAGCTTACTGAAAATACGCTCGAGCAGATTGCCCTCCTGACAGGGGGCGCGTATATCTATCCATCGGCGGGGCGCTTCGGTCTCGTGGATCTCTATAACGAGAAAATATCCCGGATGGAAAAGAAGGAGCTGGGAGAGCGTCAGAGGAAGGTCTATGAGAACAGGTTCCAATGGCCTCTCGGGATCGCGCTCTTATTGCTTATTATGGAAATGCTGGTGAGCGAGCGAAAAAGGAACATGGTGGAAAATGACAAATGACAAAATCCAAATGACGAAACCTTATCCAATTTTTGGGATTTGGGATTTAAGATAATATGGGTCGCGTATGACAAAAGATACGGTTTCATACGGCATTCTTGCCCTGCTCTCTCTCGCCTGCTTGGGATGGAGCTATTCCGCCGCGAAGAAAAACGACCGGGGGAACGAGCTCTATCGGAAAGGGGAATACGAAGATGCGCTGAAGAAATATTCCGAGGCGATGACGGAGGCGCCCGAGAAGCCGGAGCTCTATTTCAACATCGGGGACACCCTTTACAAGCAGTCCAAGTTCCCCGAGGCCCTGAAGCTGTACGAGAAATCTGCGGCATCGAAGGACGTGAACTATCAGTCTAAAGTATTCTACAATATAGGCAACTCCAAGTTCCGGGCGGGAAAGGCCGGCGCGGATCTCTCGGCGCTCCAGGAGGCCGCAGCGTGCTACGTGAAGGCGCTGGAACTCAACCCCGGCGATCTGGATGCTAAGTATAATCTGGAGTTATCACAGCGCGAGATCAAAAAAATAGAGGAGCAGAAAAAGCAGGAGGATAAGAAACAGGAAGAGAAGAAGAAGGAGGAGGAAGAGAAGGAGCAGCAGAAGAAAGAACGGGAACAGAAGGATCAAGGGAAGAAGGAGCGCGAGAAAGAGGAACAAGAGAAAAAGGACAAGGAGAAAAAAGAGCAGGAGAAGAAGGAGCAGGGGGAGCAGGAAAAGCAGCAGGAGCAGAAAACCGAAGAGCAGAAGAGAGAAGAGGAGAGAAAAGAGAAGGAGCAGCGGGAAAAGGAAGAGAAGGAGCGCGAGCAGAAGGAGAAGGAAAAGAGGGAAAAGGAACAGCAAGAAAAGGAGCAGAAGGAGCAACAGGAACAGAAAGAGAAGGAACAGGGCGGGGGGGAACAGCAGGAGCAAAAGCAGCAGGGGCAGCAGCCGCGACCGGAGACGGCTAAGGCGGCGAAGAAAGACGAACAAGAACTGACCGAGCGGCAGGCGAGAGAGCTCATCCAGTCTTTCGAGAGGGAACAGCGCGACCCCACCCATTTTATCGAAACGCAGATCGCCCCCGTACCGGGGGAGGTGGAGAAGGATTGGTGATAACTACGGTTGAAAGTTTGAAGTTTAAAGTTGAGAGTTTAAAGTTGAGAGTTGAGAATGGCAACTACGGCCTAAAGTTTAAGGTAGTACATTGTAAACTTATTTTTTAGTGTATGCCATTGCGGCACAGTCAATTTGCTTCATTGTAAATTGAGAATGCAGCGTGTTCCAAACTGCCCCAATTTTTGAAATTTACAATTTACAATTTGATATTTACAATTCGGCGCAGCAGCTTCGCTTCTCGCAATGACAGTTGCCATCATAAAAATTAATTTTACGCTGTAGTAGTATAACTGCGGTTAAAAGTTGAAGGTTGAAAGCATAAAGAAGAATATGATTTATCGGGCGGGATGTATTGCATTGTGCGTAATGGGGCTCGGCGCCGGGATCGCCGGGGCGGTGGAGCTGTCGGCTTCGGTGGACAGCAACGTCATTTCCCTGGACGACCGCGTGATCCTCAGCGTCAGGATCGCCGACGCGATGGGCGCCGTAGAACCCGCGCTGCCCGCGATGGAAGGTTTCCGGGTAACCAATAAGAGCCATTCCACTCAGATCCAGATGGTGAACGGCCATCTGTCCATGAGCGGGCAGTATGACTACACGCTCGTTCCGCTGAAGGCCGGCAAAATGACGATTGCACCCATTATCCTTGCCTATAAGAACAAATCCTACCAGACGGAGCCCATCACCGTTGAGGTCATGGCGGACCGCGCGGCCGTGAGCGCGGCGAGCCCCCCGGAGAAGGCCCAGGGTCGTGAACCGGCGCGCCAGGATGCGGTTGCTGGAAAGAAGATGTTCATCGAGCTCTCCGTCGACAAGCCGGAGGCCTACATCCATGAACAGGTCACCCTGACGTTCCGGTTCTATTTCTCCGGCGGGCTTGCCGAACAGCCCATGTACGAACCGCCCGCAGCGCCGGGGTGCGTTGAGAAACCCCTGGGCGACGGGAAGAGCGTCAATTATACGCAGGTTCTGGGCGGCAGGCAGTATCAGGTCAGCGAACTGAAAACGGCCTTGTATCCATATCAGACCGGCGAGTTGACCGTCGGCCCCGCGAAGCTGAAGGGGTCGCTCCTCGTGGAGTCGGGGCAACGCCGTGCGGCCCCGCGTGGGATCTTCGACATGGACGATTTTTTCAATGACCCCTTTTTCGGACGCTTTGAGCCAAGGCCGTTCGAGCTTGTGTCGAACCAGCTTAAGATCAAGGTGCGTCCGCTTCCGGCGGAGGGGGCGCCCCAGGGCGAGGTCGCCGTCGGGCGCTACACCTTGCAGGTGGAGGCTAAACCCAAGGAGGTTCACGTCGGCGATCCCGTGACGCTCACCATGGTGGTGAGCGGCGAGGGCGATCTTGAAAGGGTGCCACCCCCGCGTGTGAGTGAACTCACCGGTTTCAAGAGCTATGAAACGACAAGCTCTACGGAGACGAGCGGCGCGGGGGACGCCGTCAAGGGCGTCAAGAAATTCGAGCAGGCAGTCGTGCCGCTCAATGACGGGATCCGGGAGATACCGCGGATCGTGTTCAACTATTTCGACCCGAGCGAGAAAAAATATCTCACGCTGAACGGCGGGCCGATACCGATCAAGGTTTTGCCGCCCAGGGATGAGAACGCGGCAAAGATTGTTAGCTCCGCCACCGCCGAGAAGAAAGGGGTGAAGCTGCTGGAGCGGAACATCGTGTTCATCAAGACGGCGCCGGGCGCATTGGTGAAGGGAGGGGGCGCGCCCCTGACCTCCGTCAGGTTCTGGCTTATCCAATGCCTGCCGCTCCTTTTCATCCTGTTAGCCTTTATCCATTCGAGGCACCGTACGCGCCTGTCGTCCGATTCTGGGTATGCCCGGCTGTACGGGGCCGGCAGGATGACGAAGGCCCGTCTCGCGTCCGCCGAGCGCGCGCTGAAGGCCGGCAATGCGGAGGAGTTTTACGGGGCGCTGGTGAGGGCCATCAACATGTACGTTGCGGACAGGCTGAACATCCCGGCGGGGGGCCTCACGCCGGAGATCATCCAGGAGAAGCTTGCTGAGCGGCATGCGTCACCCGAACTCATGGGGCGGATGGACAGGTTTTTGCGTGCCTGCGACCTCGCGCGGTTTGCCTCGGGAGAAGCGACAAGGACCGAGATGGAGAGCTCCTATCGGGAGGCGACGGAGATACTGGAGGAGTTGCGAAGGAGCAGGCTGTAGCGCCGAACCGCAGCATTTTTTACCACGGAGACAGAATTGTTTGCCGCGGATGAACGCGGATAGTCGCAGATTTGAAGAGGCAGTAGTTTTATCCACGTCCCAAAGGGATCCCTTCGGGAGATTGCACGGATTGACACGGATTTTGCCGCGGATTTTTGTTCCAGAAGCCGGTAACCAGAGACTGTTTTTGCCGTTTTAAAGATTGCTCTGATTTACTCTGATTTTGGGATTTGGGGTTTGGGATTTGGGATTTTTAGTGGAGATATCAGATGCGTAAATTCATATTCTCGCTCATCGTATGCATCGCGGGTATGACGTATTGCGCTGCGGCGCCTTCAGCCGCCCCCAAGCCGGCGGCGCGCGAGGGGGATCCACGGGAGCTATTCGCGCGCGCGAACCGTCTCTACGAGTCGGGCAATTACGCGGAGGCCCTCAGTGCTTATGATGCGCTTGTGCGGAAGGGATTCCGGGGCGGGAACCTGTATTACAATCTCGGCAATACATATTTCAAACTCGACGATAAAGGCCATGCGATCCTTTTCTACGAGAAGGCGCGCAAGTTGAACCCCAGGGACCAGGATGTCGCGAGCAATCTGGAATATGCCCTTTCCCTTATCGAGGACAAGATCGAGCCCTGGCCGAGATCGTGGATCTTGGAGAGATGGAGCATGGCGGTCGGTTATTTTACGCTCGGCGAAATTGTTTCTTCGGCGGCGATAACGTATTGGATCCTCTGTGCGGTGCTGGCCATCTTCCTGTATGTGCGCTCCTGGCGGAGGCCTCTTGTGCGGGTCGCGGGCGCGCTGGTTATTGTCCTTGCCGTGTTCGTTGGAGGCGCCGTTTCCAGGGTATGGATGGCGGGGCAGGAGGGGGCGGTCATTCTTTCAAAGGAGGCAAAGGTTCGATACGGGCCTTCGGACAAGGACGTGACGGCGTTCGTATTGCACGAGGGGGCGGTGGTGGAGATCGAGAACCGGAAGGGCGATTGGTGTCAGGTGAGCCTCCCCGACGGCAAGGCGGGCTGGGTGGAGGGGAGGAACTGCGGCATCATCTGAAGATCGTGAGGCGTATTTCGTCGTTCGTGTCTCGCTGCACACCCCCTCCCTTTCCCTCTCCCTCGGAGGGAGAGGGCAGGGTGAGGGTGAGATACGAAATACGAGATACGCACGACGAGGTGCGAATCTGGTGTTCACGTTTCTGAAGCGGACGGCCGTATTCCTTCTGGGCTCCTTTACGATAGTTGCCCAGGTCATTTTCGTTCGTGAGTTTCTGGTCATCTTTCTGGGCAATGAGCTTTGCATCGGCGTCATTTTTTCGAGCTGGTTTCTGGGCATTGCGCTCGGCGCCGCGGCGAGCGCGGGACCGGCTAGGAGAGCGGTTGATGGAGAAGGGCCGTTCCTACTCCTCGCATCCCTGCTGACAGGCCTGTCTCCCCTTATCCTCCTGCTGATAAGGACACTTAGGGCCGTCCTCGCGGTTCCTCCCGGTGAGTATATCCCCTTTTTTTCACTCCTGTTTTCCACCTGGCTGCTGATCGTCCCCTTCGGTTTTTGCATCGGTTTCGCGTTCTCGTTTGCCTGTCTCCTCGCGCTCGGGAAGGGTGGGAAGGGAGTGCGGAACGTTGGGTATGCTTACGTGCTAGAAGCGGCCGGTAGCGTGTGCGGCGGCGCGCTGTTCAGCTTCCTCCTCGTGGGGCGATTTGCGGCATTTCCCATCCTTTTCGGCTGGTGTGCGCTGTTATTCTTCCCGCTCTTTCTCCTTGCCTGGGAGCCCCATCGCCCCCGGTGGGCGCGGCTTGCTTTAGGATGTTGCGCTGCGGCATGTGTCCTGGCGCTTATCACCGGCGCGGCGGGATACGCCGACGCGGCAAGTGTCCGCCTGAGGTGGAATAGCCTCAATGCGAAATTGCCGCTCGTTGCCTCGGTGGATTCGCGTTATGAGAACGTCGCCCTGGCGGAGCGCGAGGGGCAGTATGACTGCTTCGGCAACGGCCAGTATTATTTTTCTTTCCCCGATCCATACGCTTATGCCTCGACGGCGCACATGATCATGTCCGAGCACCCAGCTCCGAAACGCGTGCTGCTCATGGGGGGCGGGGTGGGAGGCATGATAAGGGAGCTTCTGCAATACGACCTCACGCGTCTTCGGTACGTCGAGCTGGATCCGGCCCTCATCCGTCTCGTCGAGGAGCATCTCAGCCCGGAAGAGCGGCATTCCCTCCATGCGCCGCCGGTTGAGGTGTATTACGGGGACGGCCGCCGCTTCGTCAAGGAGACCGACGAGCGTTTCGATATCGTCATCGTAAACATGCCCGATCCCTCGACGGCGATGCTCAACCGCTTCTATACGCGCGAATTCTTTTCGGAGGTGAAAAGGGTCATGGCGCCCGGAGGGGTGTTTTCTACGAGGCTTAGCGCGCCGGTCGATTACTACGGCGAGGAGGTTGGCAACTACGCGGGGTCCGTTTATTGCACGCTCCAATCGGTGTTCCCGTGCGTCCTGGTGGCGCCGGGAGAGGAAAACTATTTCTTCGCTGCGACACGACCTGGTGTGATCACGTCGGATATCGCCGCGCTCCAGGAGCGCTGGGGCGGCAGAGGGATACAGACGGCGTATTTTACCCCCTACCACTTTCTGAACTGGTGGCTGCCGGAGAGGGTTTCGTTCACGAGACACGCTTTGGAGGCGCGCGGCAGGGGACGCGTCAACACCGATTTCAAGCCGCTTACCTATTATTTTAATCTGGTCCTCTGGGCTCGGTTTTCGGGATCGCGCATAGCCGGTTTTTTGAATGCGCTGGAAAGGGTGAGGTTAGTATGGTACCTCGCGCCGCTTATCGTCCTCTGTTTCGCGCGCTTGCTGTACGTCCTCGTCTCCGGAAGGAGGGGCGACCGGCAGGACGCGTTTCACGCCCTCCTCGCGATCGGCTCGATGGGCTTCAGCGCCATGGCCCTCGAGTTAGTCCTGATATTCGCGTTCCAGAACGTATACGGCTACGTCTATCAGATGATCGGAATGATCGTTGCGCTTTTCATGGTCGGTCTCGCCTGCGGGGGTTATGCCTCGAACAGGCATCTCGATGCGCCGGGGCGGCGGTGGCCTCTCCGGCTGGCGGGAATAGAATTTTTGCTGGCGCTTTACTCCCTGGTCACGCCCCTGGTCGTCCGCTGGGTGATCTCATGGAGCGTCCATTCAGAATACGTATTCATGGCCCTCGTCTTCCTTACCGGTTTCATCACCGGGACTGAATTCCCCATCGCGAGCGAGATCTACATGCGATACGCCTCAAGCATCGGGAAATCGGCCGCGCGCGTTAACGGCTTCGACCAGCTCGGCGCGTGCGCCGGATCGCTCCTCACCGGTATTGTTTTTGTCCCCCTCCTCGGGCTTTACGCGACGTGCGTTTTTCTCGCGGTGATGAACGCTGCGAGCGGCCTGCTCCTCCTGGCGGGCCACCGGAAGAAATAATGTTTTGCCACAGAGGGCACGGAGAAAGCAATTCAACTGTTTTACAAAGAGTAAAAGAGAAACAAGAAACAAATGTAATCACCCTATAACCGTCCCTTGCCTCTTATCCTCTTTTACTCTTTGTGAGAACAGGAATATCTGTGTCCTCATTGGTTCATCTGCTCCCATCGACACAGCACGCTTTCTATTACGGAGGGATCCTTTGCCTGTAGGCTGAGATTTGTCGAGTCCCCGCTCCTTGACGCTTTAACTCATTCCTGCGCTGTGTTACTATGAATCCAATAACGCCATGGACGAACCCTTGATGCATGTTTCACTATCCCGGCTGGGCCAAATTATTTCACAGGGCCTCTGCCACCGGTGCGGCAGTTGTGCGGGGATTTGCCCGAAGGACGTCGTGAGGCCGGACGATGAATATTATCCCCAATGGGAGGGGAGGGATAAAGACTGTTCGGACTGCGGCCTCTGCGTGCGCGTCTGTCCCGGTATAAACTTTTCGTTTCCCGATCACGCCCGCCCCATTTTCGGTCGAGAGGTGACCGTTGACGACAAGCACGGAATATTCCTCAAGGCATTTCTCGGCTATGCGACTGACCCGGCTGTTCGGGAAGGCGCAACCTCGGGGGGAATAGGGACGGCGCTTCCCCGCTATCTTGTCGAGAGCGGAAGGGCGCGGGGGGCGTTCGCGGTCGCGCCTGACGGCGCGCACCCCTGGAAGCCCAGGGCCATCATCGCGCGGACGCGGC
>CAYWRA010000056.1:0-17298 GCA_964460305.1 uncultured bacterium | reverse complement strand
AACCCCCTCCCGGCATTCGTCGTGCGGAGCAATCTCCGCACGCTCGGCATGACGACCGGCCAGTTCCTTGATATACTGAAGCGGCTTTGATCCCTCTTTCCTTGTCTTGACTTTCTAGTTCCATCCCCTTCGTATCAACCGATCATTATGGCCATGTTACCCCACTACACGCCTGTCTCTCCCCGGGGAGAAATGCCCACCTTTGTCATCGCGTGACAGCGGATCAGAAGCGGAGCGGGTGCGGAGCAAATTCTGCCGGATGAAAAAACCCCCGCACCACCTCACGGTGATGCGGGAGCCACCGGGCCCTATGCCGCTTTTAAGCAGGCGGCAGGAAAGGTGGGGGAGGCGGAGTTCCGCTGTGGTCTTGCAGATACTTGACGTACAGCCTACAGCCCGACATAGTAGTTGAAGCCCGTCATCGCCCAACCACGCTTCTTGACGGCCGCATCCCAGGCGTCCTTCGTGGTCTGGTTCTCGGCCTGATAAGCCGCTACCGCGTCGGTGAAGTATCCTCTGAGCCAAGATCACAGCGTTTGAAACGGGCATCACCTCGGAGGATAAAAAGCGCCGAGGATCATAAACGTTTGGCGGAAGCGTTTCATATTGCCAACGTAAAAGTAGACATCATTTTTAGCCGAACATATCCTATCAAGCCAGCGTTCCTTTATCTTCTCCAAAAGCATCTTCGCGTCTCGGTATCGCCATCTCCAGCTCCTGTATGACTGCCCCAATTCCCAGTCGATAATGGACATCTTATGGCCGGGGCACCCTTCGACGCCGGGGCATTTGAAAGAGTAATAGAAATTGTAGGGGATGGCTTCCACAGCGTTCTTCTTTTTATCAAAAAAACTGAGCTGCGCATAACAGGCCTCACGTGTCGCTTGATCTTTTGTCGGCGCTTTCTCCCACGAGAAAGAGATGTCGCCCGGTTTGATCAGAGCAAGTGATTTGTCCTTCTCTTTGGCCGCTTCATATACTTGACACATTGAAGCGGAAAGAGTAGGTAACACGACCTTCTTTCGCTTTTCCCATCGGTCCTTTGTGTCCCACTGTTCGATTACTCTGATGCTGCCTGCGTCAACCTTGTAACTCTCCGGTCGGCTATCATCTTGCGCCTTGCTACAATTCAAATCCACGACACTGTACTTCTTGAATTTCTGATCATCATCCAGGTCCCGGTACTGAATGGGGTAAAGGCGAATCCATTCCCCTGAAGACAGAACAACCCCAGCGCAGCATACGGTCTCACCGTATTTCTTGCTGGGGTTTGGATAAGCCTTTACCGTTATGAGGACTATTTTTTGCTCGGTAAGCACCACGACCACGCCCTCAGATGTTGATTACTTTCAGTCCATTGCCATCCCTTTGCCTGATTTTATCTGCAACCACTGACCGGTGACATTTATCCGGCATCCTCTCGAAGCACATTAGGCAGCAGGTGGCCTCAAGGACATTCCGGTATGCTTCCTCGATAGCGAATTGATTGTCATTCAAATAAGTCGAGAAGGTTTGGAAAAAGGAAGCATAGTCCTCATCATCTTTCAGTTTATTCCTAATCGCTTTCGGACTTCCAAGCTGTTGGATATGGACGTACTCTATCCCCTCCTCCTCAAGCTTTGCCCGCAGGGGGGTCTTGGAAAATCCCGGCTTGCGCGAGAAGGGGATCTCCCTTACGTCAACGACGCGCTTTACCTGGGATTTCTCCAAGCGGGCGATGAAGGCATCCAAGTCCGAACCTTCATACCCGATGGTGAATAAAACGGCAGGCTGATCCATATCCTCCCTCCAACATGTAGACAATAGCAATGATACCAGACGCAAAAAGAATTTAAACAAAAACCTTCAAGTCCAAGCGACTAGGGAAGATTATCCCGCGTCACTGCTTAAGCAATGCATATTCTCCTATGTCCAACCCTTACCGTTTTGAAGGATATCCGTAATACATCAATAATTGTCAACGCTCCGGGATATCTGAAAATGATTTCTATGGCCCTTTGGGGCTATACACCTTATAATAGGTGAAGTTGGGATTTCACCCTATAAGAGGTGTGCATGAAAAATAACTCTATCGCCGTCATAACTGCGGATATTGTTGGTTCGACGCGCCTCGACGCGAATAAGCGAGAGATGCTTCGGCGTCTTGTGCAACGTGCGTTGGGCAAGATGAACAAGGCCTGTCGGGGAGAGCTGGTCCTGCCCATTACGGTTACGGTGGGGGATGAATTCCAGGGCGTCGTTTCCCCTTACTGGAAAGTATTGAGTCTGGCGGACCGTTTTCGCGGGCTGATGTATTGCACCGATAAGAAATTGGCGGTCGAGCTCTACGTTTCTATCGGTATTGCGCGCGGTATCATAAGAAAAGGAGAGGAATCAAGGATGCAGGAGGGTACGGCGTTTTATCTCTCTCGTAGGGGCATCGACACGTTAAAAGAGAGCAGGTCTCGAAGAACGAAGCTATTAACTCAGTCCGAAGATGTGAATAAAGTGGTTGAATTGATCTTAAATTATCAGGATATGATACTTTCTTCATGGACTCCAGCCCAATGGCAGGCTATCCTGATGAGAGACTGCGGCTTGAGCTTAAAGTATATAGGCAAGAAATTGGGAGTAGCATATCAAAATGTGCAAAAACGATTAAAGGCAGCCAATTGGGTCTGTTACACTGGGGGAAGGACATATTTGACGGAGCTCCTTAGAGATACTCCCATAAAAGGGTGAATGTATGAATTCACCCATTGTAGGGTGTGTAGGCATTATGAAAATTTTTTGTATTTTTGCGAGTTATGTCGTGGCGCTATTCCCTGCCGGCTGGGGCATAGATGCGACCCTATCAGCTTATAAAAAAGCGACCGAGACCGGAAAGGGGCTGCGGAACGCAGGCAAATATATTGGATGGCTGGAGCGATTTCTTATCGTAACGTTCGTATGGGCGGGGGAAATATCGGCCATCGGGTTTATTATTGCGGCGAAATCGGTATTCAGGTTCGGCGAAATCAAGGATAAGGAGAACAGGGAGCTGGCCGAATATATTCTTATAGGAACCCTTTTCAGCTTCAGCCTTGCAGTGGCAATCGCGTACATTTTTAAGTGGATTAGTATGCCGGGTTGCACCGGGCCTTGACACCGAGCAGTCGGAGATACAGTAGACGCTTTACAACTCCTTGCAGATCACAAGCAGGATCAAGAAATATTTAAGGCCACAATGAAAGTCAATTATGACTCTCACGGCAACACCCCGACGGTCATTCTCCGCAACGCAAAAGTGGCGGAAAGCGACGAGAGCAAACCGGGGATTATCCTCGATTACGACAAGGCGGGGAACCTCATCTCCCTTGAGGTCCTGGATGCCTCAAAGCGGGTGGAGGAACCGGCGTCAGTCACACTAGCGGCCCAGGGATAATTACACTTGGCCTTCGCACAGACATAAAACCATACCAAGGTTCAGGAGGTGCCGGATAAGAATACGAAGCTGCTTGGGAGGATAAATTTGATTGGATTGTGTTTTTATGTTTATTTGTTTATCATTGATTAAGCGAATAGTATTCTAAGTCGCGCACGCCCATGAGGCGGAAGCAAAGCCTGAAAGGATGGATTGTCAATGCGCGGTTAAGTAAGTCGGAGAGTCTACAAAAGGTTATAAGGAAGGAGCATTGAGTGATAAAAATTGTACGCCGTTTTTGTATCGCCCTCAATTATTGTATTTTTTTAATTCCGTTTCCGATCGCTGCCCAGTTGGACCCCCATAGCCCCTGGCCGATGTTTCGCGGCGATCTTGCGCACACCGGCCAGAGTCAGTATGCCGGCGCCCAGGCTGGCATTTTCTCCTGGAGTTACAGGGCGGCCGGGCCTTGGGTTTACTCCTCTCCTGCCATTGATAGTGACGGCACAATTTACGTGGGGGCCGATGATAACCGTCTCTACAGTTTCGGCTCCACCGGTATCTTCTTCTGGAGTTATGCCACGGGGGATTATGTCCGCTCCTCTCCTACCGTCGGCAACGACGGCGTAATTTATGTCGGATCCTATGATTACAATCTCTATGCGTTCGCTTCCAATGGCGCCCTTTCCTGGAGCTATGCTACGAGGGATTACGTCCGCTCTTCGCCGTCCATCGGCAGCGACGGCGCAGTTTGCGTGGGATCACTTGATTACACTTTCTATAACTTGGATTCATCGGGCGCCCTATCCTGGAGTTACAGGATGTTTGATAATATCTACTCCTCTCCTGCCACCGATAGCGACGGCGCAATTTACATAGGGTCCAATGATTTCAATCTCTACAAATTGACCGCTGCGGGCGCCCTGTCTTGGAGCTACATGACGGGAAGCTGTGTTTATTCCTCGCAAGCCATCGGCAGCGACGGCGCGGTTTATGCAGGGTCATGGGATGACAACTTATACACGTTCACCTCCGCGGGCGCCTTCGTTTGGAGTTATGATACGGGGGATAGAGTTTACTCTTCACCTGCCATTGGGAGTAATGGGGCGGTTTACATCGGCACGGATAACTGGATGCTTTACCGATTGACCCCGGCCGGCAGCCTCTACTGGAGTTACGAGATGGGAGATGCCATCCGTTCCTCGCCAGCCCTTGGAAATGACGGAGCGGTTTATGTGAGCTCATTTGACTACATGTTTTACCGGATCACCCCCGAATGTATGCTTGCCTGGAGTTACGAAACAGGGTGGAGCATTTATTCATCACCGGCCATTGGAAGTGGTGCGACATTGTATGGGGGATCGGTGGATGCTATTTTTTATGCATTCGAGGGGACAGTTGTGCCATCGCCGACCCCAACCGAAGCCCCTACGGGCTCACCTACACAGACCCCCACTGAGACACCTACCGCGACGCCAACTGGGACTCCGACAATCACCCCTACGCCGACCTTGACCCCGACAAACACCCCTACGAGCACACCTACTGATACTCCCACTGAGACGCCGACCAACACACCGACGATGTCTCCTACGTCGACACCTAGCGGGACACCAACCGAGACGCCTACCCGGACACCCACTGCCACGCCGACCGGGACCCCGACAGTCACGCCTACTGCAATGTCTGCGCCGTTATCTCTAAACGTAAATAAGACGCAATTTTCAAGCTCCGATACGATAAACATCACCGCGGACTTGCGTATTGCCGGGACCCAATGGGCTGGTATGGATTGCTGGCCTTACGTGCGTCTTGTGTCGGATGGTCAGGTGCCGGTATATCTGGTGAAGGACAAGGGATGTTCCCACCTCGGTCCGACACCGTACGCCACTGGAAGAAATGGCGCACCCTTGATGTTTTATGAAGATTTGAGCGGGTATCCCATATATGCCGCATCATTCCAAAACATCCAGCCTGGGACATACCGTTTGCAGGCGGCGTTGGTGCGGGTGGTGAAACATAAGAACCAGTGGTACCCCGCGACCATCATTGGTGAAATGGTGGACATTCCGCTGCTTGTGCAGTAGGCATGCTCGCATCGGATCGCCGCAAAGATTGAGGCGGGTATATTTTCTTATGCCAATCCCTCACCGTTTTGGCAACACTCTGGGATATCTCCGCCCGAGGCGGACAGGCGTTGCCCCAGCCATAATTTTCCGAGGTTGTCCGGAAAATAGGAGCCACCTATATAGGTGCCCCTGATTAAGGAAAAGGGCAAGTCCTGATATGCCGGAAGTCAAATTAAACGACATTTCACTCTACTATGAGGTTTATGGTAAAGGCGCCTCTCTTTTGTTGATCGGCGGTCTGGGATCTGACAGCTCAAGCTGGTTGGGTGTAGTTAAAGAATTTTCGCCATATTTTCAGACTGTTGCTTTTGACAATCGCGGCAGCGGCCGCAGTGGTATCGCGCATAAGGAATGCACCATCGGCAAGATGGCGGAAGATGCAATAAAACTGTTGGATTTTTTAAAAATAGAACGAGCCCATATAATAGGCCACTCGATGGGCGGATACATTGCTCAGGAACTCGCCATAAATTATCCTGACCGCGTTGGGAAACTTATCTTAGAAAGTACTGCGCCTGTTTCTTCTCAAAGAAACAATCTCCTTTTCGAAGACATGTGTGGCCAGCTTGCCAGAGAGGGGTATTCCGAATCCTGGATTAAGAGATGGACCTTTTGGTTGTTTTCTCCGAGACTCTTTACCGATGGCCCGTTTATAGCTGAATTTGTCGAAAACGCCGTGAAATATCCTTATGCTCAGAAAATGGATGGGTTCAAGAGCCAGATAGACGCAATCGCTTCGTTCGATGCACGCGATGAGATAAATACCATTAAAGCCGAGACCCTGGTTCTTGAAGGGAGGGACGATATACTGATGCCTCCTGAAGAAGCCCGGGTTCTGGCTAAAAATATACGTAAAAGTATTTTTCGTTTATTGGATGGCGTGGCGCATTGTATACACATAGAAGATCCAAAGTTGTTTACGGGCGCCGTCTTGGAGTTTCTCGATTCCAAAGGATAACATCGCAGGAAGTAGAAGAAATGAGTTGCAGGGGAGAGGGCATTAAAATATACTTCGGTCATGATTTTGTGTGTTCTTTGATATTTCAGCATACATGAGGGAAAGCGGTGAAAAACCGCTGCTGCCCCCGCAACTGTGAGCGGCGTAAATGTGTGCCATGGGTCACTGGTGGAATTGGTCATGAAGAATCAATTTCGCGCTACCGATTCATCCGATTGAGAGCGCGGTCCCGATTCGGGAATGGCTGGCTCGCTGGGAAGGCCTTTGGCAAGGACGATGCCGCAAGCCAGGACACCTCAAAAGAATCTTCTTCGGGGTGAGAGAAGTCCTTTTCAGTATAAGGCCGGTTTCTCCGAAGGGGGAAACCGGCTTTTTTTCTCCCTTTCCTGGTGGTATGGACTACCTGCATAGCGTAACAGGCCGCCCCGAAGTTCATATAAATGGTGAGCAGAGGGGATCTGGTAGTGGTTGACCACAGAAAGGAGAGAAAGATGAAGCAGCGGATTATTTTTGCGATGCTGGCGGTTGTGTGTATAGTTGGACTAGCGCAGGCAGGGATTAACGTGCCTGCCGGGTTCCAGTCGGAGGCGCTTAGCCAGGATTTCGGCGGCGGCTTCGATTGGCTTCCGAACGGCGACATCATCGGGATGTACGCCGACCCAAACATGGCGGAGAACAGTTACATCGGGATTATAGATGCCAACGGCGATGGGGCGCCCGCCGCCGTCGCCAAGGTCTACGACTTGGGGAAGGCGACCTTCGGTTCCTTCGTCAAGGTGAGCCCCGATGGAAGTTTTGCCCTGTTCGTAGATAGTATCAGTTATGAGATTTTTTCGATCAATCTGACGGACTACGATGTTGCGGAAGTCGTCCCGTCATCCGGGAGTTTTGATGGAGCATTTGATCTGGCTTTTATCGACTCTCAAAACTGCTACTTTAGCGCGAATCCAGCCTGGGGCACGACGAACGAAATACTCCATTTAGACCTGAGCAACGGCAATATTGTAGAGGTTGCCTCGATTGATAATACCTTCTCGGGGCCGATTGACGTCGATGACAGCGGCAACCTCTACTATGTGGAGAATAAGGCCAATTATCCCGCCAAGCCGGGAGACTATACGTTGCTGAATTTCGAGGCCGGCAAACTCGCGAGCGCCCTAAACGGGGGGCCGGTGCTTGGAGTAGAAGACGCGCGCGTTATAGCCTCCGGGCTGGATGGCGGTTATGACGTCGCCTGGCACGCCTCAGGGGCCGTTTATGTCTCGGACGCCAACAACGGGAAGATATATAAGGTCGTTCCCCTCTCCGACTTCGCGACGCTTGGCGCGGGTATGGGGGGAGGTTTTACCACTCTCGCCTTCCGCGACAGGGATCAGGCGTTTGACGCCGACATACTGACAAACTCAGCGCTCTGTGCGGGTTATCTGGATTCCTACGGTGGGCCGACGCCCTCGAACATCTATCGGATAACGTCCACCGCGCCGGAGCTCGGCGTAGCGGTGGACAGGATGACTTATGGTGTGGGCGATACGCTCGCCGTAGAGGTATCGACCAGTCGGGACATCCCCATTCGCTTCGACTTTTATTTAGTTTTCGTAGAACCAGACGGAGTTGCATTCTCTTGCCATGGTGCGTCTCTAGCAAAGGGGATCAAGCCGTATTTCCAGGGGCTTCCCGGCCTTTCACAGCCGTACAGAGGGATAGTGAAAACACTTAAGATACCGGCAGGAACGCCAGCCGGAAAATTGACCGTGTATGCGGCTATTCTCCGGGCCGGTGATAAAGCCACGGCAGCGAACGCACTGGCGATTAACTCGGCGGGTTTTGTCGTCGAGTAAAAAGATAGCAGACACGTTAGATAATTCCTTGCGGATCAGGTTGGTGTGTACAAAATATCTTGTAACGGGTAGGGCCGGCGATACTTTCGGAACTATTTAGTATGTATCAACCTGTGAAACAAGGAGTTATCTAATACGTCTGCGAAATAGAAAAGGGGGGCTTTCGCCCCCCTCTTCTCAATTCTTGCATCAAGTATGCGTGTTAGCGCTGTGCGGCGGCCAGCAGGAAGTGTCCCCTGCGGTTCTTCGCCCAACATGATTCGTTCGACTCGGTGCACAGCGGCCGCTCTTCGCCGTAACTGATGGTGTAGATCTTCTCAGGAGCGATACCGAGACTGGCGATGTAGCTACGGATGCTCAACGCCCTTCTCTCTCCGAGGGCCATATTGTATTCATTCGAACCGCGCTCGTCGCAGTGGCCTTCCACCTTGATCATGAGCTGCGGGTGTCCCTTCATGTACCCGGCGACCTTTTCCAGGATCGGCCGTTCACTGGTGCGTATGTCTGACTTGTTGTAATCGAAGTGGACATCCACGAAAATTTCCTTTGCCGCGGGATCGAGATAGTTTTCGGGCTCTGAAAAGGGACCTTCAGGGTTCTCCGTGAGTGGAATGCCACCGGCGCCCTCGGCGCCGAAGAGGCCTGCTCCCTGCGAGGGAATGGTCACCTTGGCCTTCTTGGCGCAGCCTGCGCAGGCAAGGCCTATCGCAGCCGCGATGCCGGCAAAAAACATCAACCGTCTCATCTTTCATCCTCCTTGTGTTATTTTGTTTGTCGCGCGCATCCGGGTTCCCGGTGTCGCCCGATCCACTACGCCAGCGGAACCCAATGCTACACCAAAACGGATTATCTCTCAAGCATTATCGGACGAATGCAGGGGATCAATATTTATACGTACTGCCCCCGATGAATTCGCGCAGGAGCGACGTCCCAGGGATGCAGGAATCGTCCTCCACGACCTCGATCTCGCTCAGCATCTTCTGAACGCGGCTTGCCCGGATAAAGGCGTCTTCACGCCGTTTGCTGTGCCTGAACTCCTCTATGGCCTTTCCAAGATATGGGAACATGTACTTTTTATGGACCGGGAGCTCGTAGGGAAGCGCCCCGTTCAGGACAAAATCCACGTTCGTGATGAACGGCACGATGTGCCGCATCTCGCTCTTTCGGACGTAGTGCCAGTGGCCGATCGTTCGCACCGGGTCGTAGCTGCGATGCCAGTTGTCCCGCACCATGCGCCGCAGCAGCCTGATGTCCGTCCAGCGTATCCAGTTGTCTTCGTCGTCTTTTATCTGGCTCAGCGTTTCGATGTAGAGACGGAACTTCATCTCGCGCGGGACGCTGTGGGTCATCTTCTCATAGAGTCCATGGAGGCTGTCGATGAGGAGGAGCTGGTTCCGATCGAGCTTGAGGGGGGTGGTTTCCTTTTCCCGTTTCCCGGTTTTGAAGTTATAGTAGGGGACCTGGATTGTCTCGTTGTTGATGAGCATGGCGAGGTGTTTGTTGATGAGCTCGAGGTCGAGCGCCTCGGGGACCTCGAAGTCATAATCCCCGAACTCATCCTTCGGGTGCATCTCGAGGTCGAAGAAATAGTTATCCAGGTTGATGGGAACGATGCTCAAACCCGCTTTCTTGAGGTGCTCGTTTAGCTTGATGGTTGTCGTCGTTTTTCCCGAGGAGGATGGACCGGCGATGATGACGATGCGTACCTTATCTTTGTGCTTGATGATCTCCGCGGCGGCGTTGGCGACGTTCTTAAAATATTCGAGATCGCCCTCGCGGACGAGCTCGGGGAACGTACCATCGAGCACCCTCTTGTTCAATCCCGCAATGGTATCGACGCCGTGCGCGATGTTCCATTCCAGCACGTTACGGATAACCATTTTAGGGATGTGTTCCCGTTCTCTGTTTCCAGGAATCGGTTCCATACTTGTGTATTGCATTGCGCTCCTTCCACCCCATATACCCAAGCCGTTGGAGTAAGCCCTGGAACAACCGTTCCAAAGCAATAAATGAGAAACATTCTACACATCATTTTGGCATTGTCAATGCCAATTTTGCTTAATTTTGCCTAATGGATAATGTAATGTTGCTCCACTGTTCTTATTGGGATTTGGGATTTTTTTTAGCGGTGTCTTAACCGATGTCAATCATCCAAAGTGGGTCTTGCTTTGGTGCGAGGGGGGATCATGGGAAAGAGCTGGCCCACATGCCGCGGCCGAGGTTCCTCGCATACTTTTCGAGTGAGGTAAACACTTCTTTATAAGGATGCTCATCATGGAGCGGGGTGGTGCGCAACCAGCCATCCTCGATCATCTCCGCGTTGAGGAGCTTGTTGTCTATTACGACATACGCCTCGGCGATCTCGCTGGTTCCGGAGCCCTGTGGCCCCGGAAATAGACGAGCGGTTTTTCCCGCGACACGCTTGGAGAGCTGGTCCGTAGCCAGCCGCTGCATCCTTTTTCCCATTGATCTGGGCGGGGGGGCAAGGCCGAGGAGCCGGACCCTCGTACCGCCTTCAAGTATAATGGTTGTGGTATCCTCCGCGCCGGAGCATGTAACCTCCACTGCTTCCCCGCGTGGAAGGGTGACGTAAGGGATCGGGGCGATCTTTTTGTTGCTCGGAAGGATTATTCTTGTCAGCGGAAACGAGCTGAAGCTGTTCTTTTTTTGCGTCGTGACGCTGCGGGGCATGAGGTAGTAGAGCAGGCCGTCTTCCGTATATATCCGAGTTATTTCATCGTATGAGTAATAACGGCCGGGCGTCTCCGGTCTTTCGCGGAACATGACCCCCCTGTCATAGGAAATGACGATGTCGCCCTTGAGCTTCTCGCCTGTTTTGAGGAACAGCGTTTCGGCGCCTGCCCTATCCGTCAAGGCGATGGCAAGTGGAATGACGAGAGCGATAGCCCCGATTGAGCATTTCACGTGCGCTCCTGTGTTTCTCATCAATTATACAGGAGCGGGGGTTGCGCCGTCCAGAGGCGCGTGGCGCCATCTGTAACCGGTCTTTACCACGAAGCGCACGAGGAGACCGGAGAGTGGACGATGGGAAGGACAGCGACCCAGGTCCTCACGAAGAGTAAAAGAGAAAAAGAGAAGAGCATGAATTCTTGTCATGGATTGTTTATCCACCGATCGGGATCAAGTATCCATCTGGAGCGCACGGCATGTCATTACGGCGAAAGCCGGGATCCGAATTTATGTGCTTTCACGCCGGATCCCCGCTTCCGCAGGGATGACAAGTTTGAATAGATCGGGTTAACCCTTTCTCTCTTTTACTCTTTGTGAAAAGCTATTTCCCTGTGTTTCATCCGCCATTTTTGATTTGCCGTCCGGCGTCCGGGTGACTACAATAATGTAGCGCTCGACGCATATCGTCTGCGGCATGCCGTGACGATATGAATCGAACTGCCTTCCCGGAAGGAGGATCGTACACGATCTTATGAAAACCGCAGCGGCAGTGCTTGTGTTTTTGTGTTCCGTCTGTTCCCTCTCCGCGCAGGAACTGCATTTCAAAGAGCTCCTCAGCGGCCACGACGCTGTATATGGCGTCAAGAAGATGATGAGCTCCCCCGAGATCGTCATGGCGCGGAGCGGGGAGGAGTTTGCCAGGATAGTGGCGGAGGACCTTACCGGGGCGCACGGGGATATGAGCGGTTTCCCGGCCGTCAAGTGGGAGACCGAGTGCGCCATCGCGGTATTTCTCGGAACGCGGCCGTCCGCCGGATATTCTGTTTGTGCACAGAAGGTAGTGCGCCGCGGTTCCTCCATCGAGGTAACGGTTAAGGAGCGGAAACCCGCGGCGGGCGATATCTCGGCCCAGGTGATTACCTCTCCCTACACGGTAATCGCGTGCAGTTGCGGGAACATCCCTCTCAAGGAAATTCTCATGCTCAAACTGGTCGATCCGGACGGTCGGACGCTGGTTGAGCGGCCCGCATGGTCTTATCGGCTCATGCAGTCCTCGCCCGCGGCGGAGACGAAAAAAGGGGCGGAGTAGATGCAATTCGATCTCTTTAATCAGGATCTGAATCACTTATTGGAAGCGGCGGACTACCAGACTTTTAAGCGGCTCCTGCAGGGGTATAATTGCACCGCATGCGAGCTCCATAAGCGCCGGAACCGGATCGTCGTTGACCGTGGAAACCCCGCCTCGGCCATCATGGTGATCAGCGAACGCCCGGGCGAGAACGAGGACAGGACTGGAGAGGCATTCGTCGGCAGGGCGGGCGAGATGCTGGACAAGATATTTGCCTCGATCGGCGTCGATTCTAACAGTGACATGCTCATATGCAACGTGGTCAAGTGTATGCCGGTGAGCACGCGCGAGGACATGACCGTTGAAGACAGGGCCCCGCAGGCTGAGGAGGTCAGGGCCTGCCTGCCGTTCCTCCAAAAGCAGATCTCTCTCATGAAACCGAAGGTCATCCTTCTCCTGGGCGCGGTGGCGCTCAAGCACATTGCGAGGACCGGAGGCGAGTTCAAGATGGAGGAGGAAGCGGGCAAGTTTTTCGCGCTGCCCGAGTATCCCGGTATTCAGTTCATGATTCTTTACCATCCCGCATTTCTGCTCAGGGACCCGCGTAAGAAGAGGGACATGTGGGAGCACGTAAAGAAGCTCAGGGCGTATTTGGAGGGGGAGGGGATGTTAAGTACCAGATGAGATAGGGAGAGACGGAGAAACGGCGAGTCGGCGAAGAATCGAAGTCGCCGTTTCTCCCATTCTCCCACTCTCCGTTTCGGAATACGTGGGGCGTAACGGCGTGGAGGTGAATTGAAATCCCAAATCCAAAATCCCAAATCCCAAAGGGCGAGATGGGCGGGGGGCGTTGGTGTTCTGTTTCCCGCTCTTATTATTTTCTGCGCCGGCTGTGCCACGGTCTCCGTTGGTCCCGTGAGAACTCAGGAGGGGCTGTACCCCCCCGCCACTGTGGCGGACGCCCCGTTCGTCCTCGCCATCCCGGGCCTTAGGATCCCCACGCTCCCCGTGACGCAGGAACAGCACTTCGGGCATCTCGTGGAAATGCTTGCCGAAAAGGGCATTCCCTGCCGGGTCCTCGTTTATGATACCCCGGATTATCCACTCTCCCGCGGGGCGGCGCTCTACTCTCCGGATCTCGCAATCGCCTGGACGAGGGTCGGCCCGGCGGCGGTCCACGAGGTCCAGATCGAGAACGAGCGGCGCGCGGCGCTCGGGCTTCCGCCGGTCCGGCGCGTCGTATTTTTCGGGTATAGCCAGGGCGCGGTGATCATGGAGCAGATCGCCACGCGGATTTTCTATTCGTTCAGGAACGAATGCGATGAGATGGCGAAACGGTTCGGGATGGAATGGGAGGCCCTCAAGAACGACCCTGAATTCAATTATTTCATGAGCGCGCTGGAGGATTATCTCGTTCTTAAAAACATCAAGGCGCAGAGGGGGAGGGAGCTCGTCCGCGACCCCGATTTCAAGTTCATGTACCGGCGGGCGGAGATGAAGGTGAACAGGCAGTTCAACGAGTTTCTCGAGTATATCGCCGATCCATCGAGCAAGAATCCCGCGGTGAAACAGTTCGAGGAACCCGGGACGCCGAAGTACCCGAAGAGATACCATGCGGTGAGGACGTGCGCGGGCTCGATGAAGCATTGCCCGCTTGAGCAGCGGGAACGGATAAAGGAGTTCTTTATCGACTATGCCGAATACCGGACCATGCTCGGCGTCAAGCCGGCGTTCATCTCGGCCGCCGGCTCGTTTTTCGGATCCCCGCGCGCCAGCGACAGTCTTGCTCTTTTCAGATGGTTGCCTTTCCTCAAGCCCCTGGCCGGGCGGGAGCTCGGCCAGATCGAGCAGACGCGGCTAGGCACCGCGCAGCAGATTGAGAATATAGAGAACCTGGTCCAGTACAACAAGGACGAGCGCTACCCGATCGACCCCGACAACACGCTGTTCATCGTGGGGGCGAACGGTAAGAGCGGCGACGGTCTGGTGGACCAGTCGAGCGCCCATCTGGCCGACCATTCCTTCCAGCGCTTGCGGATAAACCGCGGAGAGCATGTAAGAGAAGAGGTGACGACCGAGCTGATCGAGCGGGACCGGCTCCCCGATCTTATCGTGGTGCCGCTCCGGTTGACGCATTTCCCCGAGAAGATCATGTGGGGCCTCGGGGGCCGTCGCTACGGGGCGGCGTACATGGAGGAGGGCAATCCCGCCTGGCCTTACCTGCTGGGCTTTATACAGGGCGACTGGAGCGGCATCGGCAAGCGGCTCGCCAGCGGCGAGCGGTGGTCGGCGGAGCAGATGCTCGATCTCATTCCCCTTGCCGGCTTCGGCAATGTATCCGCGCCGGTGGGGCTCAGGCAATTCATGCTGGAGGTTAATCTTCCCGGAAAGGAGTGGCGCAGCGCCCGCATCAGCCGTACGGGGAGCTCCAAGAACGTGAAGATTGACGGGCTCTATCATAATCCGGATAGCAGGACATGGGTATGGACGGGGCATTTCGACGGCCCGGGGCAGGAGATGAATCTTTTCGGCCCCGAATCGGTCGAGGGATCTATCGATATCGAGTTGCGTCTGCCCCGAGGGGTGCGGCTACCGCTAGGCTGCGTCGTCTATCCGGGTTGCAACAGTTTCATAAAGATTGAAGGGGGCGGAAAGCCGTAAGCCATAAGTGATAGGCTGTAAGATCAATCAGCTTAAAGCTTACAACTTACCGTTAAAAAGTAATCGAGCTATCAAGCTATCAAGCAATTAAGTAATCTTTGGGATTTGGGGTTTGGAGTTTGGGATTTTCCCTTGGGATGGGCACATCCTTCGCCGAAGGAGGGATCCCTGTGATACAATGAGCGGAAAGGATACGCTTGGTATATCGGGGGATACGATGATGAGAATAATGTTGATACTGATCGTGGCGCTCGCATGCGCGGGATGCGTGGTGCCGAGGCAACGATATGAGGCGATTCAGAGAGAGAAGCGGAGGCTCGAAGACACGCGCGTGAATCTTGAGCGCGAGAGGGAGAAACTGGCCGCGGAAAAAGCGTCCCTGGAGGCGGATATCGCCAAGACCAATATCGATGTCGCCAAATGGGAACAGCGGGTCAACGACCTCGAGGACACCAACGACCAGTTCAACGAGATCATCAGGGAAATGACGGAGAAGTCGACGGAGCTGGGCAAGCAGTGGAGCGAGTGCCAGGTGGAGAGGGCCAAGGTTGACGAGGAGCGCATGACGTTCGAGGAAAAATATCGATCGGCCGAAAAGGAGAAGAAGACGGCCCAGGAGCAAAACGAGGCGCTCCAAAAACAGTATAGCGATCTCCAAGAGAAGCTCGAAGAGCTTAAGAAGGCAAAGGCGGCGGCGGAGGAGAAGTCCGCCGCTGAGCCTGAGGAAGAGGAGTCGGCCGACGAGGGTAACGCCACGCCGGCGGCGCCTGGGGCCGCGAAGGGCGGAGAGAAGAGCAAGGGGGAGGGCGCCGAGGCGCAGGGAGCGGATACCGGGCTCGACATCTCGGGCCCGGGGGAGCATTGATACGGCTGAAAGTAAAAAGCAAAAAGTGCAAAAGATATAAACACCGGGTTGTCGTAAGTTGACGAGGAGTGCGAATGGCATACAGGGCATGGTTTCAATGCATAGGGGAGTGTGGCGAGCGATACCCGCTCGATGAGATTATCTATGAGTGCCGCAGGTGCGGCGAGCTTCTCGAGGTGCGGCATGACATGGATGAGCTGCGGAAAAAATCGGGAAGGGAGTGGAAACGCCTCTGGGACGAGCGGTACCGCCGCCCGACGTGGCCCTACGGAAGCTCGGTGTGGGGGAAGAAGGAGCTTGTATGCCCCGGCATAAAAAATGAGAACATCGTTTCCCTCTATGAGGGGGGGAGCAATCTCTTCAAGGCGCGCCGCCTGGGGAGGGAGATCGGCGTTGACAATCTCTGGGTGAAGCTCTGCGGCAACGAGCATACCGGCTCGTTCAAAGACCTCGGCATGACGGTCCTCGTCTCGACCGTCAACCAGATGATTGCGAATGGGGCGAATATCTCCGGCGTCGCGTGCGCCTCGACGGGGGACACCTCGGCGGCCCTCGCCGCCTATTGCGCGGCGGCGGGCATCACGGCGATAGTTTTTCTCCCGAAGGGCAAGGTCTCAACCGCGCAGTTGATCCAGCCGATCGCGAACGGCGCCCTCACCCTCTCGCTGGACACCGATTTCGACGGATGCATGGAGTTGATACGGGAGGTCTGTGCGCGGGAAAACATTTATCTGGCAAACTCGATGAACTCGCTGCGCATCGAAGGCCAGAAGACGGTCGCGATAGAGATCGTCCAGCAGCTCGAGTGGGAGGTCCCTGACTGGATTGTGATACCCGGGGGGAACCTCGGGAACGTGAGCGCTCTCGGTAAGGGATTAAGGGAGATGAAAGAGCTCGGCATTATCAGTAAGCTTCCGCGGATCGCCTGCGCGCAATCCGCGAAGGCGAATCCCCTCTACCGGAGTTATCTGAACGGCTTCAAAGAATTCCACCCCGTCAGGGCCGGGAAGACCGCCGCGAGCGCCATACAGATAGGGAATCCGGTGAGCGTCAAGAAGGCGATCGCCGTTTTAAAAGCGTTCGACGGAGTCGTGGAACAGGCGACGGAGGACGAGCTCGCCGATGCGTGCGCCATCGCCGACAGGACCGGCCTCTATACGTGCCCCCACACGGGGGTCGCCCTTGCCGCGCTCAGGAAGCTCGTCAAACGCGGCCTGATAAAATCATCGGACACGGTGGTGGCGATATCCACGGCCCACGGCCTGAAATTCTCCGAATTCAAGACGCAGTATCACGAGGGTAAGCTCCCAGGGGTTACTCCCCGTTATGCCAATCTCCCCATCGAGCTGCCGGCGCGGTACGATGCGGTGAGGGGGGCCATCTTCAAATCCATCCGGAAGGGCGAGCGGAAGAGGACGTGAGAAGCGCCTCACCTGATCTATTCATCAACCATCGATAATACACCTACCCGCAGGCAGGCGATGCT
>CAYWRA010000055.1:0-17443 GCA_964460305.1 uncultured bacterium | reverse complement strand
CGGGCCTGTAAAGGACTCTCACCTCCAAGTAAGTGCGCCCTGCCGGGCGCACACATAAAAAAAGGCAGCTCCGTGCGCGATGCATCAGAGCTGCCCTCTAGCCGGGCTGAATTATTCATCACACCTAAAAAAGCGAGATGAATAATCCAGGTCAGGTTACCGCTTGTTCTCCAGGAGCGCGCCGACTGTAACGCTGTACTTAAGCGCTTCGTAGCGCCTCTCTCCGATACCGGGGATGTCCTTAAGCTCGGATACGCTCTTGAAGGAACCGATTTCCTTCCTATAGCTGACAATCAGCTCGGCGAGATCCCTGCCGATCCCCGGCAATCGCTCCAGCTTTCGCTCGGATGCGGTATTAATGTTTATTTTTGCCATAGCATATACCGGTGAAGCAACTATGACCACCGCAGCCGCGAACGCCGTTAGGAGAACCGTCAATTTGGTTATTCTCATGTCTGACTCCTTCCTTTTACAGGTCGTATACTTGGCCTGACTTCAGTTCTAATGGAAGCAAGTGCCGTGCCAAAGTCGCTTTTTAAGATTATTATTCCATAACATGCTGCGGTGGAGGCAAATTAACACACCATCCATACTAATATATCAGTTATATGGCAAGCAATCCCAGCCAAAATATGCATTATGTATATAGATATATGACATAAAGATATGATGCTGGCGCTGCTAGAGACCGGTTCAATCTGCTATGCCATTGACATATAGGCAGAAATCCGTATAATAGCCACATTTAATCCGGATGGAATTAGCCGTCCCCCGAAGGTACCCCATTGAGGGATGGGGCGGATTGAGCGGATATATCTAATAGAAGCCAGAATCCAGAATACTGACTCCTGAACTTTATCTTCTGGATTCTTAATGCTGGATTCTAAATCTATCTTCTTTGCGGGTAGGTATACTATTGGCGGTTGATGAATATAGATCAGGCTAAAGGAATTTAAATGACCCCCGGAATGAAACACGAATTCATCATAAGTAAGCTCTTCTCTCTCTTGCAGGCATCGCAGGAAGTCTCCTCAACGAGGGATAAGGCAAAGCTCCTTGAAGCGATCGTGCTCTCCGCGACAAAAGTCGTGGAGTGCAAGAACTCATGCCTCATGCTGCTCCACCCCGAGACCCAGGAGCTCGTGGCCCATGTGGTCGTCGGCGACAACAAGCAGATAATGCGCGAGGTCAGGTTCAAGGTGGGAGAAGGCATCGCGGGGTGGGTGGCAAAGCACGGGGAAGCGGTGCTCTCCAATAACGTACAGTGCGATCCACGCTACTCCAAGAAACTGGACGAGATCACCGACATGCCGCTACAGTCGATCCTGTGCATCCCCCTCATCTCCAAAGAGAAGGTGCTCGGCGTCCTTAACATCATCAACAAACCCGAGGGGGGGCGTTTCACGGAGGAAGATCTCCATCTCGCCCAGGCCTTCGCCACTCAGGTGGCGATCGCCATCGACAACGCAAATCTCTATGACGCCATCTCACAGGAGAATAAACTCCTCCGGGACCAGCTCGATCTGGCGCCCAAACTCCTCGTCAGTTTCAATCCCAAGATGAAGGAGGTCATCGAGATGGCGCGGCGCGCGGCGGAAAGCGACGCGACTGTGCTGCTCCTCGGCGAAAGCGGCACCGGGAAGGAGATCGTTGCGCGCGCGATCCATACGTGGAGCGACCGGCAGACCTTTCCCTTCGTCGCGCTCAATTGCGCGGCGCTCCCCGAGCAGCTCCTCGAGAGCGAGATCTTCGGCCACGAAGAGGGGGCATTCACGGGAGCGATTCGCCGCAAGGTAGGGAAGGTCGAGCTCGCTCACTGCGGAACGCTCTTCCTCGACGAGATCGGCGAGCTGAAGCTCGACGTGCAGACGAAACTCCTCCGCGTGCTCCAGGAGCACCAGTTCGAGAGGGTCGGCGGGACGGAGGTTATTACGGCGGATCTCCGCATCATCGCCGCGACGAACAAGGACCTTCGTGAAGAGATCCAGAATGGGGCGTTCAGGGAGGATCTTTTCTTCAGGCTGAACGTGATCTCGCTGACGATCCCTCCCTTACGGGAGCGAAAAGAGGATATCCTCTTCATCGCCAATACTTTTATCCAACGATACTGCGCCGAGGAGGGGAGGCGCGTTCCCACCATCTCAGCCTCGGGGAAAAAGGCGCTCCTTGAGTACGATTGGCCCGGTAACATAAGGGAACTCGAAAACGTGCTCGAACGGGCTATCGTCCTCGGTGAAAAAGACACCATCGATGCGGACAACCTCCTTCTCGACCTCTCACTGCTCGCGAGTAAACCGATCGAACTCAACCGACCATACCGCGAGCTGGTGAAGGATTTCAAAAGAGACATCATCAAACGGGCGCTCGATGAATGCGGCGGGAATCAGTCGCGCGCCGCTGAAATTCTCTCGCTTACCCAGCCGCACCTCTCACGGTTGATGAAGGATCTCGGCCTCCGGTAGACGCCGATCGTGGTATACTATTGTGAGGAGTGTCGGGAGGGGTGTGGGTGATCGCCACCCCATAACTATCCTCTTTCAACGAGAGGAAAATCTTATGGACAATCATTCCAATTCGAGCCCTCGCAGATTCAACGCCGCAATCGGCGGCCTTAGTTTAGTCTTCATCGTCGCATGCCTCGTATGTTCCAGCGCACCATCGCCCTCCGCCGAGGAGTTCCCAAAACCCAACGTATTTTACGGCGAGGGGCTCAGCGGCGGCGCAATGGCCGGGTGGGACTACGATCTCAACGGCGACGGCAAGGTGGACTACCGGAAGAAGGACCTGGACAACGACGGAGTGGTCGATATCTACTACATCGACAGGGATTTCAACGGCTCGTTTGAAACGGTAACCCAAAAATCGACTCTCCCGAAAGCAGCGCAGCGCCACCTCATTATCTGCGTGGACTCCATCCCCTACTCCGTCATGGCCGAGCTTTGGCGCGACGGTCATTTCAGGGACTTCTATCAGCCGAGCCGGCTGATCTCCACGTTCCCATCCGACACCAACCCCGCCCTCACGGAGATATTCTGGACCGAGAAGACCCCCGGCATCGAAGACCGCTACTACGATAGGGAGGAGAACAGGATCGTTGGCGGGAAGTGGAATCACATGGTCCGCAAAGATCGGCTGACGGATACGAGTTTCCACGGAGTGTTCGATTACGAGGAACATCCACGATACGGCGCGCTCATGTACGTCGCTCCCTACCTTGTATCGGACCATGACTTGGAGCAATGCCGGAGGACGTTCTGGCGTTGCTATCTTTCAAAACCACCGGACGAACCGATCATGCTCTATATAGGCTCCATGGATGCCATCAGCCACAAGCGCGGCCGCGAAGGGCTCCGACGCCAGCTCCTGAAGCTCGAACGGATGCTGGATGAAATCATTTGCGCCACGGGGGGCACGCTGCGCATAAGCCTTTTTGCCGACCACGGCAACAACCTGGTGAACAGCGACACCATGATCGATCTGGAAAATCACCTTGCGCGCCATGGATTCAGGCTCACCACTTCGCTCACGAAGGATGGGGACGTCGTCGTCCCGCGCTTCGGGCTCGTCGGCGACGTCTGCCTCTACACCGATGAGGAAAACAGGGCGCCGCTCGCGGAAGCGCTTACGTCGCTCAAGGGGGTGGATTTTGCGCTATACGAGAAGGGGGGAGAGAGTTTTGTCGTGAGCGCGCGAGGCAAGGCGAAGATCGGCAGGCGCGGCGACCGCTACAGCTATCAGATGATCGATGGGGATCCTCTCGGCCTCGCACAGGCGCTGAAGAAGCTGGATGATTATGAAAATCTCGACGCCGATGGTTTTGCGGATGACGATCTGTGGTTGGATGCCATGGAGGGGAATGCCTACCCCGACATTCTGCGTAGAGCGACGGATGCCATGACGAACCATGTGGTCAACCGCCCGGATGTCATCCTCAGCCTCAAAGAGGGATTCTGCTATGGCAACGGGGCCTTCGGGAAGATGATCGACCTCCTCGGTACGCACGGGAGCGCCAGTGCCACCCAATCTCTCGGGATGGTGATAAGCACGGCGGAACCCCTTCCCGACTACGTCCGCGGCTCCAACCTGATGAGTATGCTGGACATGCGGAAAACCGAACTCATCCCCGCAGAAACGCCTACGGCCACACCGTCCGCAACGATGACTCCCACCGAGACGCCCACTGCAACCGCAACGGCGCCACCCACCATTACGCCGACGGCACAGATATCTCCTACGTCGACACCTACGCCTCGGGCTCCGGCCCCCACGATCACGTCGACCAATACCCCGACGATAACCCAAACTCCAACGATTACTCCGACTCCGACCAATACGCCGACGATCACTCCCGCTCCGCCTACAGCGACGGCGACACCGGCTAAAAAATCCTCCGCCAAACAACCGGCGGACAAGCAAACCCCCCGCCCAACAAACTAGCGGGCAGGCCCGCCGCATGGTGGGGCAAATCCCAATAGCGTTTTTATCAACTGCCTCTTAAAATCCCCTCCGTCTGCGGTTTATTTCTCTGTGAGCTCTGTGTCTTCTCTGTGTACTCTGTGGTTTCGATACGAGGATGATGCCGCCTCTACCGCGGCACGAGACGGGATGGGGCGAAGCCCTCGGCGGAGATGGGTGAGTGGGTGCGGATATAATCCACAAGCGCATCCCGGTCGCTGATGCCGGTATTGGAAACGTTTGTACCCTGGCGGAAGGTCGTATAGGAATCCCCGCCCATTGCTAGATAGGAATTGGTGACGACCGTATATTCGGTTCGCTCGCCCAAGTCTTTATCGCCACACCGAATCCGGACGACCCTGCGGTCGGCCGGCGCTTTTGGATCGTACTCGACCCTTAACCCGGAAATCTGGACGATTCCCAGCCGGAGGCTCAAGCCCTGCTCGAGAATGGCATGGATCTGCTCGCCGGTAAGCCTCATGGTATAGAGGGTGTTGTCAAACGGCATCATCGTGTAGATATCCCTGGCACTGATGGGGCCCTTGAGTAGCGGGGTCCGGATGCCGAAGCTGTTGAGGAAGGCGATATCGGCCCTAGTCGCCGCGCGCATGCTGTCCGCGATCAAGTCGCCTAGCGCCGACTCCCCCGTATCGCTGCTCGTAAAATTCGATAGTGACTTTCCCACCACCTCGTCGAACTTCTCCCCCGCCTTGGCGCGCCACCGCTCCACGATGGATTTCACCCGAGGGTCGGGAGGGCAGCGGCCTTCCTTGAGGGGGATGAACTCGTACCCGTATCTCCCGACCCTGCCACGCCCGGGCTCGACCTCGGCCGTGAGGCGGCCGAGATACTGACCAGAGGCACCCGCCTGGCAGAGGAGCGTCCCGGTGGATCGAATCCTCTCCGGCCTCCGCATGATATCATGGCTGTGGCCGCCAATGACGACGCCGATGCCGCCGATCTCCGAGGCCAGTTTCCTGTCTTCGGCCAGGCCTCGGTGGCTGATGAGAACTATGAAATTAACGCCTTTCCCCTTGAGCTCGGCCATGCAGGATCGAATGACCTCCCGGGGGTCCCTGAATATTATCTTCTCCGTTCTTCCCGGCATGACGATGACGGGCGTCTCCTCGGTAATAACGCCGATGATTCCCACCTTCAACGCGCCGCACTCCTTAATCAGATACGGCTTCAAGAACGCGGGTTGCCGCCCGGTAACCGAACTGACTACGTTCGCACCGAGAAACGGGAACCGGGCCGAGGCCGCGAGTCTCTCCAGGACGTCTAGGCCGAGGTCAAACTCATGGTTGCCGACAGCCATCGCGTCATATCCGACGGCGTTCATCACCTCCGTCACCGCTTGCCCGCGCGATACGTTCCCTTCCGGCGTCCCTAGAAATATGTCGCCTGCATCCAGTAGGAGCGTCGGGATGCCACTCCTTTGATTCTCGGCGCGGATGGCGCCGACACAGCCGGCGAGAACCGCCGCCCCGCCCGAACGCTCCCGCCACCCCTCGACCCTCTCGGGCGCTATGTGGCCGTGGACGTCGTTCGTGTGGAGTATGCAGAGGGGAAGGCGCTCGCCCCTCTCGCAAGCAGATAGCGCGAACAGGAGCGCGATGACAACGATGACGGCGCGGCGGATTTTCATAATGCCTCCCGGATTGCAATAGGTTATCATAATGGAGTCGTGCGCGTAAGGGCCCTCGGGTGACAGGGGGATACTCGCGGGCATCTCGGCGGGGGCCAACGTGTGGGCGGCGGTCCAAGTGGCCGGGCGGCCGGAAAGCGAGGGTAAGGTCATCGTGACCGTGATATGCGATACCGGCGAGCGGTATCTGAGCACGCCGCTGTTTGAGGAGACGTAATTTTGCCGCGTTCCGAAGGGATCCCTTGGGGAGACTAACGCGGATTTTACTGTGAGCGGAACCACAGAGGACACAGAGAGGGTACACAGAGAACACAGAGATGTAAACCCAAGATTGATTTTAACCACGGATAAACACGGATTATTCTTTATTCCAGAAACCAAGAACCAGAAACTGTTGTTGCCGTAGTAGAAGTCTCTGTGCCCTCTGTGATTCTTTCTCTGTGTGCTCCCCCGAAGGGGCCCCTTCGGGGCGTGCAATCCGTGGATAAAAACGCCGGAGGAGCTGTTTCTGCTATAGTAAGTCTCAGTGTCCTCTGTGGTTGCACATTAATGTTGGGATTTGGGATTTTACTCGGAGGTGATTTCAAATGAAAAAAGACAACTACCGCTTCGAAACGCTCGCGCTGCACGCGGGGCAGACGCCCGACGCCGACACCCTCTCCCGCGGCGTCCCCGTGTATCGCACGAGCTCGTACGTCTTTAAGGACACGGCGCACGCCTCAGACCTCTTCGCCCTCAAAGAGCCCGGCAATATCTATTCACGCATGATGAACCCGACGCAAGAGGTGCTCGAAAAGCGCGTGGCCGCCATCGAGGGCGCTCCCGCCGCCCTTGCCCATGCCTCGGGGACCGCGGCGATCTTTAATACGGTCATCAACATCTGCTCGATCGGCGATGAGATAGTCTCCGCAAACAACCTCTACGGCGGCACCTATACGATGTTCGACTGCATTCTCCCCCGATTCGGCATCAAGGCCGCGTTCGTGGATCCGCGCCGGCCGGAAAACTTCGCCGCCGCCATCACCGAAAAGACCCGCGCGCTCTACGTCGAGACGATCGGAAACCCGGTCCTTGAATTCACCGACATCGCCGCCGTGGCGGACATCGCAAAAAAGCGCCGCCTGCCGCTCATCGTGGATTCAACGTTCACCACCCCGTATCTCCTAAAGCCCATCGAGCATGGGGCCGACATCGTATGCCACTCGCTCACCAAGTGGCTCGGCGGACACGGGGCGGGGATCGGCGGGATCGTGGTGGATTCGGGTAAATTCGACTGGACGGACAAAAAGTTCACGCTCTACAACGAACCGGACCAGAGCTACCACGGCATCCGCTACGCCCACGACCTTGGGCCGCTAAACCCGCTTGCATTCATCACAAGGATGAGGCTGGTGCCACTGAGGAATCTCGGGGCGTGCATCTCCCCCGACAACGCCTGGATTTTTCTCCAGGGGATCGAGACGCTCCCTTTAAGGATGCAACGGCACTGTGACAACGCCCTCGCCGTCGCACGCTTCCTGAAGAAACACCCGAAAGCAGCCTGGGTGCGCTATCCGGGCCTCGAGGATGACCCAGCATACGCGGTGGCGAGCCGCTATCTCACAAAGGGATTCGGCGGAATGGTGGTGTTCGGTACAAAGGGTGGACGCGCGGCGGGAGAGGCTTTCATCAACAATCTCACGCTCTTCTCTCACCTCGCAAACGTGGGAGACGCGAAGAGCCTGGCTCTTCATCCGGCGAGCACCTCACACTCTCAACTCAGCGAGGAACAGCAGCGGGCCGGCGGCTTGACGCCCGAGCTCGTCCGCCTCTCCGTGGGCATCGAGCACATCGACGACATAATCGCCGACCTCGACCGCGCGCTTGCCGCGGCGCGATGAGACGCCGGACGATTTTTCACAAAGAGTAAAAGAGGAACAAAAAACCGGATTTGGCTGAGGATTAGGCGGCTGGCGCGCCCCTTCGGGAAAGAACTGGAAAGATATTTCTTGAGCGCCTGATTATCCTGAACGGCGGTAAAAATCTACATCCCGCCTAAGCTTTTTGCTGCGGTTATCTCTTTTACTCTTTGTAAAAATACTACTGTTGTGCTTCGGTTTTCCGCTGGGTCTTTTTGCGTCTCTTCCGCGCGGCGAATTCAGGCGCCTCCTTGATGCAAGTACCTAATATCTTCACCGATTTCATAACCAGCTTCGCGCTCTCCCGCTTGATCCCCGCCGGCGCCTCGCCCACGTCATCCCACCCCTTGCGGTCGAGCTGATCGGGTGGGATCGCGAGCCGGTCCCAGTTCTCGAAGAGCCGCCCCCAATCACTCCGCAGCACCCCGTGGATGATCTTCTGGTGTGTGGGATACCAGAAGGTGTCGTGGTAGAGGACGCTCGCGGCGTAGGCCCAGGGGGCAAGGACCGTCTTCAGCGTCCACTCCACCGGCTTCCTGAGCGGCCCCCAGTATATCTTATGCTGCATCCTGCTGGCGAAGGTCATCTTCTTGAACGGCCCGACGAAATGCCAGTTTTCTGCCGCGGCGTCCGCATCGCCCACGATCTGGATGTCTCTCGGGTCGCCGCAGCCGAGCCCCTTCTCGTGCGCGAGCCTGATGAATTTAATGTCGCCGAGCGGGTCGAACCCCATGATCTTCGCCGCCACGGCGTCGATGGCCACCGGGTCGGCCGAGGCAAGGATGATGTTTTTCTCGTGGGGGATCATGCACCGCGGCCCGGGGCCGTCTCCCGCGAAGGTCCCGTCCATCACGGCAAAGATGCCGCTGTGTATCTTCTTCTGGATCATCAGGAGGTCCACCAGCGTTTCGTGTATCACCGGATGCGTCCAGTGCCGCCGCTCGTTCAGGAGCCCTCCGAAGGCGTTCTTCATCGCGCCGGTGGTGGTGGTGAAGATGTGCGTCTTCACCGTGGGAAGGTGGATGATGTTCTCGCCGATGAATCTCTTGGGGATCATGAAGCCGTCTGGATATACCGAGTTGAGACAGATGAATTTATCCGTCAGGTCGCCAACGGCGTCACGAATGTGGATCCACTCCTCCCCCTCATATAGGTGTACGTTCTCAAGCCCGTGGGCCTTGATCACGTTGATCTGCTTGTTCTCCCGCTCGCCGAGGTGAGCGTCGATGACCACCGTCCGGTTATGGCAACCGTGGATGCGCGCCGGGTCGAATCCGTCCCGTTTCATCGCCCTGATGACGCCGTCGAGCTGCCAGGGCGGCGTCGAGGAGCCGGGGAAAAAGAAATGCCAACTGATGTTTATCTTGAGCGCCGTCTCGCGGTCCTTGGGGAGAACCTCCTGATAACCGGCGAGGTTCAGCAGCCTATGGTAGTCCATCAGCACCGTCCGGGGGGATGTCCTCAAGACGGCGACTTTCGATCGTTTCATAACGGCGCGATTATACCACAATCACCGCCCGCCTGTCATACTGCGGAGCCTTTTTTGATTTTAATGCCTGCGCCGTTCTGATATTATTCGCCATAGTTGTAATCTTCGGCTGCCCGACGGTATCATGGTAGGGCGAGGGGGGACGATGACGGATACATTCGACAAGGAAATCGAGAGGATCATATGCCCTCTGGGGGATCTCGGTCCCAGCGCGCTTGATACCACGTATTTCCTCAAGGACAACGATAGCTTCGTCTACACGGAGGGATACTGGCATCCGCCGGGGCACATCTATGGGAAGATCATCAACTATCCGTGCGAGAGAGGGACGCTTCTCATTTACGGGCGGAAATACGAGAGCATCACGAAGGGGTGGGAAGCGGGCGAACGGATCCTCATACCCCACGACAAGCAGATAGAGTACCATTACAAGATAGACCCTAGCCTGAAGCCGCCGCGGGAGAAACCGGCCCTGACGGAATTCCACTATCCCTTTGAGCTGAGTACCATGAAGGGCTGGTTTAACGGCCATAAGTCGATGTGCCATGCGATTGAAAAGTATCCGCAGGTAGCCAAGTGCATCAAGGAGGTAAGCGTCCTCCTCGACGTTCCCCTGGAGAGGCTGGGCGTGACGGGCTCCCTCGCCTACGGACGGATGGAGGATGACGAGGACATCGACCTGGTGTTCTTCGGCACGCCCGAGCAAAACATGGAGGTGGCGCAGCAGATCTGGCGGCTCACCTATACCGACCCCAAGCGGCGCTGCGTCGAGTTCGGGAAATTCTGGCCCCTCCGATTCTATCATGATGGCGTTATCATATGCTGCTTCTTCGTGTATTCGGACCGAAAATACATCCCCGTCTGCGATCAGCAGGTCTCCCTCGTGCGCGAGCCGGTTGTCGCATACGGCACGATCTCCAATAACCTGCACTCCATTTACATGCCGCTAGTCATGGGGTTAAGCGACGTGTACATCGACGGCGAGCGCACCGATGACGTCGATCTCATCATCTATGACGGTTCTCTCCGGGGCGAATTTTATCTCAAGGAGCGCATTCACGTCAGCAAGGGGCGCCTGGTGGCGCTTAGCGCGCGGGGGCTTGCCCACCGCAGCCTTGGCGTAGGCGGGGAGCAGAGGAACGCGCTCGTCGTGGTCGATGCCGGAGACGTGGAGAAAGAGCGCTTCGTCAGGGGCGCGCCGGTGTTTTAGTAAAAGCCAGCTATCGAGCTATCACATTTATACGAACCGGTGAACCGGGGAGTGGGCGAATCGTCCCGAAGGGACCCTGTTGGGCGAGAGGATAATGCGTGACGGCGTGATTGGTGTTTTCGCCTAACGCCCCACTCCCTACGCCCCACGCAGCTTCTGATGGATGGCCCCTTCGCCGTTTCTCCCACTCTCCGTCTCGCACTTTGGGATTTTAAATAAAGGAGGTATCCATGCGTTCATTGGCGAGCTTATCATGTGTCATGCTCGGCATTATGGCCGTTGCGCTTCTCTGTGCGGCGCCCACAGCGGCGGCTGCAAAAACCGCCGGCGATTCCGCCGGTCCAAACTTAAAGCCTGCTCAGGAACCAGCCGGCCCGGGGAGCGGACCGTTCACGGGCCAGGATATATGGGCTGAGGTGCGTGAGATGCAACAGAGACTGAACCGCATCGTCGAAGACGCCGCATGGCGTTTCCAAGTTCCCGGCCCCATGTGGCCCGGCGCGGCCGGCGTCGAGTTCTATCCGGATGTGGACGTGAAAGAAACCGATACGGCGGTCATCGTTAGCTGCGATCTCCCCGGCATGGAGAAGGAAAAGATCGACGTCTCCTTCAAGAACGGGAGCCTGATCATCAGCGGCGAGAGGGGGGCGGTGAAAGAGGAGAGCAAAGGCACGGGGTGGTATGTGCAGGAGAGGAGTTTCGGCAGCTTCGAGCGCGCCATCCCCATCGCGACTGATATCAAGGAGAACGAAATCACGGCCGACTATAAGAACGGCGTCCTGCGCATCACGCTCCCGAAGGCGGAGAGTGCGCTGAAACCGGGGCGGAAGATACAGATTCTATAAAATGGCAAATACCGAAGCACAAATGACAAAACCCTTGACGTTACACGTTTTGTCATTTGACATTGTCATTTCTACTGCGATTGGTGAATAGATTGGGCCGGGCCGACTATTGTGCGGGGAGCACTTCTATCCGGTCCAGCCTGAGGATGGCTTTGTTGAAGTGCCGGAGAGAGAACGAGATCGGGGTGGGCTTCCCGATTTCGAATTCCACGTCATACGGCGCATAGCGGCCTTGTTCAGCCCGTTCCCCTAGCGTAACCGCACGGCGCCCGAGGACCTCGCCGAATCCCGAGACGACCTCCAGGCGGGCGAACGTGCCCCGCTCCACCCCCTCTGCCATTAGATGGTAGCGTGCACGGTAGCGCCCGGGGCCGTAGAGGCGCATGGGGCCGCTCACCATGGGCATGGAGAGGTCCTCTTCCTTCCCGACAGAAACCGCATAGCCGCCCGATGCATTGCGGTCCTTCACACAATCGCCTATGTGGAAAAGGTCTTCAGCTTCATAGGAGCTTCCGGGGTCCTTCTCCCCAGCGAAGACAACATACACGAAATCGACGCCGAGCGCCTGGACGCCGGTCGCATATACGCGGAACTCGATGCGTCGAGGCTCCATGTTTTTGAATTCGCGCTCGAACGTCGCATACCCATCGTAACCCTTGAAGTCCTGCGGCGCGAGTTCCCTCGCCGAGATCACCCTATCTTCTTCGGGTGCGTACACCTCGATGCGGCCGATGGGCCCGCGTCTCTCGTTAGGCGCCGACTTGATGCGGAAGAGAACCCTAAACTCGCCTGACGGATAGGTCCTTGGTTGCCCTCTAAAAAGCCAGCCCCCGCCGCCGCTGAAAGCGGATGTGCAACGCGGGGATCCGGAGGATGACGCGCGATCGGGAACGCATTCCCCGATGTCGCCCTCCATTTTGCCGGCCGGATAAAGGATCCCAATGGGACTCCTCAGTGAAAAGGTCTGTTCGGGGCCGGCAGGATGCTCGCGGACTTTGAAGAGATAATGGGGCCCATCCCCGCGCATGAATTCCAGAAAGGGTGAGGCCTGGAGATTGAGAAGGGTGAAGCGGAACGGATAACGGCTCACCTTGCGAGGGAACGCCTCCGCATGGAGAATGATGAAGGGGACGCCCCACTCTTTGAGAAGCTCGTACTGGCGCGTGCGCATCTCGCCCAGGTTCAGGTTTCGGAGGGGGAGAAAAACCTTCGATATGTACGAACGCTGGGGAGCGGGGCTGTATCCGTTGACCATCGGCACTCCAGTGAGCGTCACGTAATACTCGTAGATGGACGACCATGTGTCGTCGCCGGGCCAGATCGGGAGTGCGAGCATGCGGCCCCCGCCGCCGGCGCTCCGCACCTCCCGGTACACCCGATCGATGCCCCGCACGATGCTGATGCCTATTGAACTTTGGGGATGATAGTCCAGAAGGGCGACAAGGAGCAGGATCCAGACGGCGCTTTTTGCCAAACGTCCCTTCGACAGGATGCGTCTGATGCCATACGCGCACAGAATAAAAAGTCCGAGGGCCGCAATGGCCAGGAGGCGATTTGGCGTGCGGGAGTATGCCAGGAACGGCACGTGCGCATGGAGCCATGGGTAGAGCGCCAGATAGCGCTGTGTGGCTGTGCCGAGCGCCATGAAGTAGCTCGCAAGAAACAAGCATGTCCAGAAGTAGAGCCAGAGCAGCGCCCCCCTCTCCGCGAATCCCTTTCTGATTTCCATGCGCCGCGCAAAGAAACCATATACGGCGCACGCGAACGGCACGAGACCGAGATAGATATTCCTCTCCGCACTCGGACTTATCATAAGCATGTTCGCCAGGGTGGGATTAAATCCCTGCACGGCGCTGAGTTTTCGCCCTTCCTGCAGTGTTGACGTCCCCAGGAAGGAATATTTGATCCAGAGGACATAGGCAAGCACGGCGAGCGCGATCGGTATCAGACCAAGCATGGTCATCTTTGCTCGCCGCCATGCGGCGGCCGCGCCGCCACTCGCGGTCGCATCGATGAACTTCGCCGCAACGTATGCCGGCAGGAGAACACCCAGATAGAAAGCGATGTGTAGCTCCGTGAGCGCGCAAAAAAACGCGCAGAGGCCGCAGGCGGAACCCCAGAGCAACGCTCGCGTACGTGAGACGTCCAGGGGATCTCTGAGAGGCCAGGACCTCTCAAGACAATAGAGAGCGAGGGGCATGAGGAAAATAACGAAGCCGCCGGGATGCCCCCCGAAGAGGTGCCCCAGGCGATACGGGAAACAGGAATAGAGGGCGCCGCAAAATATCGCCGCCCCGCTGCTCCCGGTTGCCGTCCGGACGAAGAGCGCTAGCGCGAGCCCCGAGGCTAGAAACGAAAGGAGCACGGTCGCGTTATAGGCGAAGGCGGCGCCGAGGGGGCTGAACGTGCCGGCGATAAGCGAGATGGGGATCCCCTGGGTATTGAACCGGGGAGGGGTGAGCGGGGTCGAGAACTCATAATAGTTTGAAAAGAACGGCGCCTTCCCTCGAAGGGCCTGGCCGAAGAGCCAACATCGGTAAAGGAGTTGCAGGTAGTCGCCGGGGTACTGCGACGTGATTTCCGATCCCTTAACGGGAACAAACGAGTAGGGCATCCCTTCGCCGATGTGGTGAACGAGCGGATAGCTGAAGACGAGCGACAGCAGGAGAAGCCCCGCGCAAAAGAGCAACCATTGCCTAAATCCCATCGCGGGTCTCCAGTGCCTTTAGGTTCCTACCCGAAAACGCGTAAAAAACCCCGCCGAGTAGCGCCACGAGGATGTTCTTCGCCCTGAGGACGAGACCTATGGAGAGCGCCCCCGCCTCGGGAACGCCGAGCTTCGAGAAAAAGAAGGCGAAGGACGCTTCCCATACCCCCATTGAATTGGGAGTGAGCGGGAGCGTGCATATGAGGAGGATGAGGGGGACTACGACCATGATGTCGAGGAGCCTTACATCGAGGTCGAGGGCGAGACAGACGATGTAGGTATTTATGCTCGTGAGGAATTGGAAGAGGACGGAATAAACGAGAGCGAGCAACACCGTTTTTTTATGGTTTCGGAACGAGTAGATCGCGTCATGGAATGCGGCAAATCTATCGCGCCATTTCGCGAGACGCTTCCACTTTACAAGGCCCCCGACGCGGTCGACTAGGGGTTTGTTGAAGAGGAGGATGAGGAAAACGACGAAACCCACGAAGACCGCCGACATGAAAAACGCAAGCCCGGCGTCCGCGAGCGTGGCGTAGTTGATTACCGATGCGACAAAGGCTACGCCGACGAGCCCGGCGAGGCCGGTAAGCCTCTCCATGAAGACCGAGGCGAACGATTCGAGCTGGCTTTCTATCCTTTTGCCGAAGATGTAGCTCCGAACTAGATCGCCACCGAACATGCTCGGCAGGAAACTCGAGAAGAAATAGCCGATGGTGTAGTAGAAGGTTAAGGGATGGACCGAGATGTCTATCCCCCGTGCGGCGAGTAGCGCTTTCCAACGCAGGCAGCTGATGGCAATTCCCAGATAGGCGGTGGCAAGGATCGGTATGATCCAGACAGGCTTGATTTTCAAAAAGGCGCCGCCGACCTTGTCGAGGCCGACCCACCAGATGACGAATGCCATGAGGGCGACGCCGGTGACCAAGCGGATCGAATTACTTCCCCCGCGACGCGATTTTTCTGTCATGGCGATTGACCTATAGAGGCAGGATCCTTACACTTTAAACCTTCTACATTAAACCGTTTCTACCGCTGTCTCGTGCGGCTTTAAACCTTCTACATTAAACCGTTTTTAACGTACCACTCCGCCGCCCGCTTCAGCCCTTCCTCCGGGCTGACCTTCGGACTGTAGCCGAGCTCCCGCCGCGCCTTCGATATGTCAAACGACCTGTCCTTCCTGAAAAAATCGACCCGCCGCCTGTAAAGGGGTGGTTCCAGCCCGAACGGTTTGCACAGTTTTTCACATGCGAAGGCCACGGCATAAACTGGCATGAACGGGATGTGCAGCCCGGAGACGTTGACTCCCAGGATACCCGCGATCGTGCCGACGAGCTCGTTGAGCGGCATCGCGCGCTCGCCGCCCAGGATGTAGATGTTTCCGAGCGCCTCCTTTTTCGTGCCGCAGAGCAGTATCCCGTCCACCAGGTCGTCTATGTAGGTCAGATGATAGAAAACCTCTCCGCTCCCGATCATGCGGAAGCGGCCTGACTTGATGTGCCGGAACAGCTTGAGAAAACGCATGTCGCCCGGACCGTAGATGCCCGTGGGGCGAAAGACCACGCCGGGGAGCCCCCTCGTGCGGAAGCGGTTAAGTGCGGCTTGCTCGCCTGCTAGCTTGGTCTCCTGGTAGACGTCTCCGGGATTGTAGGGCGCCGTCTCGTCTGCGGGCGGATGGGCGACGTGGCCATGGACGCCCACCGTGCTGCAGTGGACGAAACGGCTCACGCCGCAGCGCGCGGCGGCATCGAGCATGTTCTCCGTGCCGGTGACGTTAACGTCGTAGAACTCCCGCTCGGAAATCCCCTCCTGCCGGTAGGTTGCCGCTATGTGATAGACCAGATCGCATCCCGACACGGCGCGGAGGAGCGAATCCTTGTCTTTGAGGTCGCCGGGCATGATTTCGATTCCATCCGCCGCCAGTGATGCCGCTTTCTCAGGCATGCGCACAATGGCGCGGACCTGGTAGCCGAGTTTCCTTAGCCGCCGGCAGAGATGGCCGCCCGTAAATCCCGTCCCGCCTGTCACCAGTACTTTTTGAGTCATTGGGTTCCCCTTTTCGTGTGATGGCATGCCATTATGGGGTGTAGTATATACTTTCTCATGGGTTCCTTCAATGCCATCGGGGGCTTTCAACCACAGAGGGCACAGAGAATACAGAGAGCGCACGGAGAAAAGCTTTTGTTTTACAAAGAGCAAAAGAGAGAAAGGGATTAGTGGGAAAGAAATAGAGGTAAAGAAACAGAGACTGGTAAAATCTACTTCCTCTGCGCTCTCTGTGGTGAAGAAAAGACATTTCCTGTTGTAGCCTGGGGAGAAATATCATATAAACGTTCCCGTGAGCCGGATAAAGAAGCTGCTGCGGCTGGCATGCGGTTATGCCCTTGTAGTGCTTGGAATCATAGGGCTTTTCCTGCCCGTGCTCCAGGGGACTCTCATGATCCTCGCCGGAGCGGCTCTCCTCGGCTGGGACCTGTCTTTCCTGAAGCGGTGGAGAAACAGGCTTGCCTCCTGGTGGCGCGACAGATGGAGTCATTAAAGAGGATAACGATAGCCGGAAGGTGAAGAGGAAAACGCTATGGACGTACGATTACTCTACTGGATCAATGCACACCACTGTGCCGTTCTGGATTATCTACTCTGGGTAACAAGCGCGGTTACCGACCTCTATCTACTCTGGTTCCTGCTGGGGGTTTTTGTCGGGCTAGTGGACAAAACGAATGGGAAGCGGTTTGCCATCTGTATCTTCCTGGCGCTCGCCCTTACCTACGTCTCTGTGGAACTCGTCATCAAACCGCTCGTCGCGCGCCCCCGGCCTTTCGCAACTCTGTCTGGGGTCAGACAGTTCGAGGTGTCGTTGCCTGGGAAGATGGTGGATAGCCCATTTTCGTTCCCCTCGGGCCACTGTGCCTCTTCAATGGCCGGCGCCTGGCTGCTCGGCACCTTTTACAGGCGATTCCGCCTTCCCCTATGTGCGCTGGTGATCCTCGTTGCGTACTCGCGCATCTATCTTGGAATGCATTATCCTTCCGACTGCATTGTCGGCCTCGCCGTCGGCCTTCTATGCGCCCTGCTGGCAAAACGGATCTGCCGGGTTCCGGCCCGCAACTGAATTAACGATTTTTACCACGAAGATGCTAACCTGATCTATTCACCAAGTCAGCAGAGATAGTGTTTGAAGACAAGTGGTG
>CAYWRA010000054.1:0-17451 GCA_964460305.1 uncultured bacterium | reverse complement strand
TACTGAAATCGTTCCCCGAGGTGGTGATCGTCTTCGGGAAGGCCGGCCGCGCGGACAGTTCGACTGACCCCGCCCCCTTCTCCATGATGGAGACCGTCATCGTGCTTAAGCCGCAGAATGAGTGGAGATTCAAACAGCGATGGTATTCGCGCATCCTACCAGGCTTCCTCCAGCCGCCCCTGCGCCTCATCTGGCCCGACAGGCTTTCCTGGGACGATCTCATCCAGGAGATGGACAGGGCGTTACAGCTTCCCGGCCAAGTCAATGCCTGGACCCTTCCCATCAAGGCGCGGATCGACATGTTAACCACGGGAGTGCGCACACCCGTAGGGATAAAGATCTACGGCGACGATTTGAAAAAGGTGGAAGATGTCGGGACGGAGATCGAAAGCCGCCTCAAGGGAGTTCGCGGGACACGGAGCATCTACGCCGAGAGAACGTCGGGGGGATACTTCGTCGACGTCGACCTGAAGAGGGATAAGATCGCGCGCTATGGCCTGACCATCGAAGATGTCCAGATGGAACTCATGTCTGCCATAGGCGGAGAGAACATCACGATCACGATCGAGGGGAGGGAACGGTTCCCGGTCAACGTCCGATATCCGAGAGAGCTAAGGGATGATATAGAGAAGTTGAAGACGGTGTATCTATCCACCCCCTCGGGAGCGAGCATCCCCCTGGCCCAGCTCGCCGATATAAAATTGACCACGGGGCCATCCATGATCAGGGATGAAAATGGCCGCCTGGCGGGCTACGTGTATATAGACGTCGCAGATCGGGACATCGGAAGCTATGTCCAGGAAGCCAAAAAGATTTTAAATAATGGCGTGAAGCTCCCCATAGGGTATACAATCGTCTTCAGCGGTCAGTACGAGTACATGGAGCGGGTCAAGGAGAGGATGAAAATCGTCCTCCCACTCACCCTTTTCATCATCTTCTTCCTGCTGCACATGAATACGAGGAGCTACGTCAAGACCTTCATCGTGCTGCTCGCCGTGCCTTTTTCACTCATCGGGGTGGTCTGGGTTCTCTTCCTGCTCCACTACAACCTGAGCATCGGGGTCTGGGCTGGAATCATCGCGCTCCTGGGAGTGGACGCAGAGACGGGCGTGTTCATGCTGCTCTATCTCGATCTTTCATATGAAGAGATGAAGAAAAAAGGACTGCTCATAACGATCGCCGACCTCAAGGAGGCGGTCATGCACGGCGCGGTAAAGAGGATACGGCCGAAGATGATGACGGTCGGCACGACCTTCATCGGCCTGCTCCCGATCATGTTGGCGCAGACGTACGAACTCGGCGCCGACGTGACCAAAAGGATCGCGGCGCCAATGGTGGGGGGAATATTCGTTTCATTCGTGATGGAGCTCGTTGTGTATCCCGCGATCTATTTTCTATGGAAGAAAAGAACGATCGAGAAATAAAGAGACCCTGCCGAGTAGATGACCGGACGTTTTCCGCGGCCAAATGAGGCAACAATGACCGACCCCATGATACTACAATCATTCCATCGCCTCACCGCGGAGGAAACCGCCAAAATGCTGCGGACCGACGCGCAAACCGGCCTCTCAGGAGACGAGGCCCGCCGCCGTCTCGGCGAATTCGGCCGGAATGAGCTCCAGGAAAAAAAGGGGATCAGCCCTTTTCATATTTTCATCGAGCAGTTCCAGGATTTCATAATATGGGTCCTCATCGTGGCGGCGCTTGTTTCCGGTGTTTTGCAGGAATGGATCGACGCGCTCGCCATCATCGCCATCGTAGTCATCAATGCGATCCTGGGTTTCATCCAGGAATACCGCGCCGAGAAATCCCTCTCCGCTTTAAAAAGGCTCTCCTCCCCCACTTCAAAAGTCATCCGCGACGGCCGGCATAACGTCATCCCCTCGATCGAGATCGTTCCGGGCGATCTCATCGAGCTTGAGGCGGGGGACAACGTGCCTGCCGACAGCCGCCTTGTCCGGATCACCGCCAACTTCAGCGTCCATGAAGCAAGCCTTACGGGGGAATCGACCCCCGTGTTGAAGACCGTACACTCCCTGGAAGAGAAAGAGGTCCCGCTCGCCGATAGGGCCAATATGGTATATCTGGGAACCTCGATTTCGTTCGGCAAAGCGCTCGCGATCGTCACCGGCACGGGCATGCAGACCGAGCTAGGTAAAATCGCGGGGATGATCCAGGAGATCGAACGCGAGGCCACCCCTCTCCAGCAGAAGCTCGAAGCGTTCGGAAAATGGATCGTGTATCTCTGCTTCGCGCTGGTGGCAATGGTGTTCGTACTGGGCCTGCTCCGGGGCGGAAAGGTCCTCGACATGTTTCTCACCGCCGTGAGCCTTGCGGTAGCGGCGATCCCGGAAGGACTGCCGGCGGTGGTGACGATCGCGCTCGCCCTCGGCGTCCAGCGCATGGTCGGGCGCCATGCCCTGATTAGAAAGCTCCCATCCGTCGAAACGCTCGGATGCGCCACGGTCATATGCTCTGACAAAACCGGGACCCTCACCAAAAACGAGATGACCGTCCAGGCCGTCTATACGGCGGGCGGCCTCTTCAGGGTGACCGGAATCGGTTATGAACCGCGGGGGGAGTTCCTGCTTGACGATAATCCCACGCGGCCTGGCGATCATCCCGCGCTTCTTGAGACCTTGCGGTGCGCGGTCCTATGTAACGCCGCCCAGCTTGTGAAGGACAACGACGCCCCCTCGCCCCTACCCTCTCCCCCAAGGGGAGAGGGAACGGGTGAGGGGATACGTTATAAAATCATCGGAGATCCCACCGAGGCGGCCCTCCTCACCGCCGCGGCAAAGGCGGATATATGGAAAAACAGAATCGAGGAGGAACTCCCTCTTGTCGAGGAGATACCGTTCGATTCCGAGCGCAAGAAGATGACGATGGTGCGGAAACAGGATGGACGGCTCATCGCCTTCGTCAAAGGGGCGCCGGATATATTGATCGACGATTGCACCGCCCTTTTCGACCGAGGCGGGGCCAGAACGCTCTCGGCGGACGATAGAAATGCGATCCTTGCGTCGAACGGCGCCATGGCCGATCAGGCGATGCGCGTTTTGGCGGTCGCCTATAGGACCTTCGATGCCCCTCCGGAAGGCTACGAGCCGCGCGCCATCGAGAAAAATCTCACGTTCGTGGGGCTCATCGCCATGATCGACCCGCCGAGGAAAGAGGTCAAGGCCGCCATAGAAGAATGTAAAAGCGCGGGGATCAAGACGGTGATGATCACCGGGGACCATAAGAACACCGCCGTGGCCATCGCGCGGCAGCTCGGTTTCTTCAACGAAAACTCCATCGCATTAAGCGGGGAGGAACTGGACGCGCTGGACCGATCCACATTCGCCGACGAGGTCGCGCGCGTCCCCGTCTATGCCCGCGTCTCTCCCGAGCATAAGCTGAGGATCGTCAGGGCGTGGCGTGAGAGGGGCGAAATCGTAGCAATGACGGGAGATGGAGTGAACGACGCCCCGGCGGTAAAAGAAGCCGACATCGGCGTCGCAATGGGGATAACCGGGACCGACGTCACCAAGGAAGTGTCGGACATGGTGATAACCGACGACAACTTCGCGTCAATCGTCGCCGCCGTCGAGGAGGGGCGCGGCATCTACGGAAACATACAAAAATTCATCCATTATCTCCTATCCTGCAACGCCGGGGAGATACTCGTCATGTTCGTCTCTTCCCTGATCGGCTGGCCGGCGCCGCTTCTCCCCATCCAGATCCTATGGGTCAATCTTGTGACCGACGGCCTTCCCGCACTCGCCCTGGGCGTCGATCCCGTGGATCCTGGGATCATGGACCGCCCGCCGCGACCGCCACACGAAGCGGTTGTCACGACGCAAAGGGCGTATACAATGCTCGTGCAAGGCGCCTTCATCGCGTTCTGCAGTCTCGCCGCGTTCTATTTCGTATCCTACGTCGAAAGAGAAGGCTTGGCGCGCGCGCGGACAGCCGCGTTCATCGTGCTTGCGGTATCGCAACTCTTCCACTCGTTCAACTGCCGGTCGATGACGGAATCGATCTTCCGGATAGGCATTTTTTCGAACATGAAGCTCGTTATCGCCACTGCGCTGTCGTTCGTCCTCCAGATGGCGGTGGTCTACGTCCCGTTCCTACAGAGGGTGTTCAAAACGGCGCCTCTCGGGCTTACCGATTGGATACTGGTGGTTGCGATCTCGTCGCTGCCTCTATGGGGGATGGAGATCGTGAAGGCGGCCAAGCGGACGGATAATTTTAATCACATATGAACACGCCCCGAAGGGGCCCCTTCGGGGGAGAATTGGACGCAGATTAACGCTGATAAACGCAGAGGAGATTCAGGAAACCACGAGATTACACAAGATTTTCACGAGAATTTGGTTGGAATAAATCTTGTGCTAATCTTGTGTAAATCTGTGGTGGAAATCCTACACCTTAAACTTTCTGCTGTGGTTTTAATCCGTGGATAAAAACGCTACGGTTAAGCGGCCGTCCGCGCGAGGGCGACCGCATGCCCGGCGATGCGCCCCAGGGCGTCCAGGATATCCAGGAATATTGCGGAGCTCTTTATATCGCAGACGCCCGACATGAGCCTCTTCTCATGCTCGGCGCTGAAATTTTTGATCATCGCTCCAACCGCGCGGCCTTTCTCTTCCACCTCCGGCGACAAGCCGCGTTTCTCTCCCCCGGCTGCTCGAACGGCGCCGCGCAAAATCGAATCCACCGCGGCGTGGAGGTCTTCGATATCCCTGAACGCCTCATCGCTGAAGAGCAATCCTTCCTTGATCCTTGCCACAGCCGCTTCGCAAAAATCCTCGATGCATCCGACGATCAATTTCAGCTCGCTGACAGCGACGATGCATGGTTGGATCTCCGACCCGTCGGCATCCGGACGCCCCTCAGCGATGGCGACGAGAGACGCCGTGAGCCGCTCGGCCTCCGGCTCGACCGCTTTCACTCCATTGACGACCCGGCGGAGGTTCCCGGCGCGGAAGTGTCCGAGGCCTTCCATCGCGAGGTGGAACAGCCGTTCGATCCCCTCCGCCATGTCGCGGATTTCGCCGCGCAGGGCATCGCGGTGTCTCAAGAATTTTTCGCGCTCCACGTCGGCCATGGATATCCTCCCGCGCCGGATACAAACGCTCAACGGGGATTATGCCTGAATCTGAATACCAAAATCGCGATCAACGCCCAAAAGAACACGTCATAGCCGCCGACCCCTTTTTTCATCTCGGCAAGAAGGCTTATCCCCGGGCGAACGTCGCCTCCGGTTGCCGTCAGGGAGTCAACGACCTTGAACATGAACGCGCCGAAGCGCAGCACAACGCTGAATAACGCGCACGCGAACGCCGATTCGACGAGCTTTCGGACGAGCCGCACCAGCCATCCATCCGACCGCCCGGGTTCCTCCTCCTCTCGGACAACGGGCATGGGAGGAACGGTTTCGCCCATCGGCGCGCCGCCCATAAGGAAGAGGGGTTGCCCCATGTGCGAAAACTGCACGTCACCCCTCTCCAGCGCGCCGCCGCATTTTTCGCATAAGCCCCCGCCGAAGCAGTCGATCCCGCAGCGCCTACAGTACATCAGGCGGTCCCCCCGAACGATTCGATCGCTTTTTGCTCATCATCGAAAATGGCGAAGACGTCCTGGAGCCGCGCCATCTCGATGACGTTACGGGGAGCGCCCTTGACGTTCAGGAGTTTCAAACCGCCCCGCTGGACATCGAGACGCTTCTGCTCGGAGAGAAGGACCCCGATTGTCGAGCTGTCGATGTAGGTGACCTTCCCAAGATCCACCACGATCCTGGTAATCTTGCGGTTGATGTACTCGTCGATGATCTTCCTGAGCTCGCCGCAGTTATAAATGTCGATCTCTCCCGACACCTCGATGATCCCCACCTTCCCCTCTTCGCGCACGAGCACTTCCATCTTCCCCATCATCCCCAATATCTTCCGCTTCATGGCAACCTCCAATTGTTGTGTGAATAGACTTTAAAATCCCAGCCGTGAGATTTCAACCCAAACCAAGATTCCCCATACCCTCTTTATTGGGATTTGGGGTTTGCCTGCCCGCCCCAAAGGGGCCTCTTCGAGGTCGGTTGTTGGGCGGGGGATTTGGGATTTAATCATGGGCTGCCCCACCGTAATGTATTCCCTCATCTTCTCGCTCTTCTTCTTCCCTATCCCCGGCACCCGCGCTATTTCATCCGTGCTGCGAAACGGCTTGATCGAGCGTTCGAGGACGATCGCCTCGGCCATTTTATCACCAATGCCGGGTATTGTCGCCAGTTCGTCAATGGGAGCGGTGTTGATGTCGATGCGCTTCACCTGGACCGGCCGTCGCACGCGCCTGAGCTCGTCCTCTCTCTTCCGTTCCCTCGCGGCGATCCCCTCGCCGACCTTGGGTACGTACACGACCTCGTTCTCGACGAGGGCTATGGGAGAATCAAGATATCCCAGCGCCGCATCCCCTCGCGGCCCCGCGATGAGAGCGGCTTCCCGGGCAACCATCCCCTTTGATACCCTGTATGTCCCGGGACGCTCGACTGCGCCCGTGACCGTCACGACAATCGAATCCCGTGCGCTGAATTGTGACTGTGGAAGAAATATCCTGGGATACCTGACATACCCGATGAGCAGCGCGGCGGGAATCGCAACCGCGAGGATGAGGAAAACCGCCACCCGCTCCTCATAATAAAACTTCATACTTTCAAGTGGTTAAACCACGCCCCGGAGGGGCCCCTTTCCCGAAGGGATCCCTTTGGGACGGGAGAGGGTACAGTAAAACCACAGAGTGCACAGAGAAATAATCACTGAGGACACAGAGATTTACTACAGCAAAAACAGCTTCTGGTTCCTTGGAATAGAAATCCGTGTTCATCTGGTTATAACTGAATTTGGGGTTATCTCTCTGTGTTCTCTGTGCCTTCTCTGTGCCTTCTCTGTGCCTTCTCTGCGGCCTCTGTGGTTACCATTAATAGCTGTTTTTACTTCACCACGATGCTCACCAACCGCCCGGGGACCACGATGGTCTTCACCACCTTCTTCCCCTCAACGTGCGCCCGTACCCGCTCATGGGCGAGAGCGCTTGCGACGACCGTCTCCTCACCCGTGCCAACGGGAACCGTCATCTTACCCCGCACCTTGCCGTTGACTTGAACGACGACCGTCTGCTGTTCCTCTTCCAGCAGCTCCGGCGCAAACGAAGGCCATGGGTGTTTGAAAATACTCTCCTGCTCACCAAGCGCCTCCCAGAGTTCTTCCGCCATATGCGGCACGAACGGCCCCATGAGCATGAGCATGGTCCTGAGCGCCTCCCTGACGGCTGCGGTCTCTTCCGCGCTCCTCGGCCCTTCCTTTCGCAGGAAATCCCCCACCGCGTTCTCGAGCTCCATCAATGATGCGAGCGCCGTATTGAAATGAAAATCCTTTTCGATGTCGTCCGTCACTTTTTTAATGGTCTTGTGAGTGCTACGCCTAAGAGCCGCCGTTGCCGGCGAGGACGAGTCGCCCGGGGCTGTCGCCGCTCCCTTGATCTCATCGAGCACGGAGAAGAAAATATCCCAGAAGCCGCGCAAGAACCGGTATGCTCCCACCACGCTCTCATCGCGCCACTCGGCGTCTTTCTCCGGAGGCCCTATAAAGAGCGTGTAGAAACGAACCGTGTCGGCGCCGTACTTCTCAATCAGGGCATCCGGGCTCACGGTGTTACCCACCGACTTCGACATCTTCGCCCCATCCTTGATGATCATTCCCTGCGTGAAAAGGTTCTCGAACGGCTCGGCGAAACCCACATACCCCATTCCCTGTAGCGCCTTGGTCACAAAGCGGGAATAGAGGAGGTGAAGTATGGCATGTTCGATGCCGCCTATGTATTGGTCCACCGGGAGCCATCGGTTGACGAGCGCGGAGTCGAACGGTTTCTTGCCGTCCCTCGGCGAGATATATCTCAGATAATACCAGCTCGAGTCGATGAAAGTGTCCATAGTGTCCGTCTCCCGCCGCGCCTTGCCGCCGCATGCCGGGCAACGCGTATTCACAAAAGACTCGCAGCCGGCCAACGGAGACTCGCCCGTTGGTGTGAATTGAACTTCCTGGGGGAGCAAGACGGGAAGCTCATTTTCCGGCACGGGCACGATGCCGCATGAATCGCAATAGACGATCGGCACCGGCGCGCCCCAGTAGCGTTGCCTGGAAATGAGCCAGTCGCGGAGCCGGTAGTGCACCTTCCTCCTGCCGAACCCCTTCGACTCCATGAGATCGGCCATCTTTTCCAACGCTTCCCTGTTCGGCAATCCATCGAAGGCGCCCGAGCTCACCTGGATGCCGTCTCCCTCGTATGCCTCCTCCAATTTTCCCGGGGCCGGGCCGCGCTCCGGATCCCGGATCACGAGGCGGATCGGGAGCCCGTATTTCCGCGCGAACTCGAAATCTCTCGAATCATGCGCTGGAACGGCCATCACCGCGCCCGTGCCGTATTCCATAAGCACATAGTTCGATATCCAGAGGGGGATCTTCTCCCCGTTGAACGGATTGATCACTTCCTCTCCGGTGAAGAGCCCCACCTTCTCCGTCTCGTCCGCCGTGCGCATGAAACGGTCCTGCCTGCCAGCCTCCTCCACGAACCGCGCGATCTCTTCTCCGCGCGGACTACTCCGGCTGATCTTCTTCACTAGGGGATGCTCCGGCGCAAGGACCATATAGGTCGCCCCGTAAATCGTATCGAGGCGCGTGGTGAAACAGGTGACCGTCTCATCCGTAGAGGCGAGGCGGAAGTCGATCTCGCAACCCTCGCTCCGGCCGATCCAGTTCCGCTGCATCGTCTTCACCCGCTCGGGCCAGTGGTCGAGCCGGTCCAGATCGTCGAGGAGCCTCTGTGCATATGCGGTAGTCTTGAAGAACCACTGCTCCAGATCCTTCTGGACGACGGGGGTGGAACACCTCCAGCACTTCCCATCCACCACCTGCTCGTTCGCGAGGACCGTCGGGCAGGAGGGGCACCAGTTGACGGAGGCCAGCTTTCTATAGGCAAGCCCGTTCTCGTATAGTTTCAGGAAAAGCCACTGCGTCCAGCGGTAGTAGTCCGGAAGGCAGGAGGTCACTTCCCTGTCCCAGTCATAGCAGACCCCCCAGTCGCGCATTTGGCGTTTCATGGTGGCGATGTTGCGCATCGTGCTTTCCCAAGGAGGAAGACCGCCCTGGATTGCGGCGTTCTCCGCGGGGAGCCCGAATGCGTCCCATCCCATCGGGGTTAGGACGTTATAGCCGCGCATAAGCTTGTAGCGGGCGACGACGTCGCCGATGATGTAGTTCCTGCCGTGGCCGACGTGGAGCGCGGCGGAGGGGTACGGAAACATCATGAGGCAGTAGAACTTGGGCTTCTCTGAATTATCCGGGGCCTTGAAGAGACCGCTCTCGACCCAGCGCCGCTGCCATTTTGACTCTAACTTTTTGGGATCATATTGGCTTCTCATATATTCCTCGAAACGGAGAGACGGCGAGACGGAAAAGGGGCGATATAATCACTGCATCACCGACTCTCCGTTTCACCGTCTCACCCATTCATTTTTTCTCCTCGCCCTCCCCAAACACATCCGCGGTGTACACCAAAATCTCGTACTGGTCGGGATGCCGCCATGCGCCGGCGGGGAGCCCGGCCTTGTATTGGCATAGGTGGTTCCAGAAGAACTCGGCGTCCTTGTCGGAAAAATGCTCGCTCCAGACCTGGGGGAGATAGGTTCCCCCTCCCCATCCATGTTTTTCCTTGATATAGATGCCATGGACTCCCTTCCGTATCGAGAGCGGATCTTTGATGGGAACAAGCGGCGAGAGGGCGGAGATCTCTATTTTTATGTACCCGAGCTCTTTTTCGGAGACCGGGGGGAAGCGGTGATCGCTGCTGCATGCCGAGACCGCCATCTCCCTGACGGTCTCGGCGAGCGGCGCGGATGAGACAAAGTTTCCTATGCACCCCCTCAGCGGCTCGGGGTACACTGGGTTGGAACGGGTGGGGTTCGTGATCGTGACAAACGCCCCGCGTTTTTCCATCAGCCGGTCCGTGAGGCGGTAATTTTTTAGCTCGGGGGACTTCTGTTCCCTCACATATTTCTCGACCGTGTCCCTCGCGATCTTGAGGAGCGTTTTCTTTTCATCTTGAGAGAGAGAACTCCCATCCGCCGGCTTCCCTTTCACATCCGCCTCCTTCGTTACCGCGGCGTCCTGACTGACCTTTGACTCACTCGATTTTCCATCACCAATGCAACCACACGCCACTGTGAGCATAATCGCGATGGCAACAGCAACCGGCACGCGCTTCATGTGTAGCCCCCTATCCGAAGAAAGCCGTAAGCTATAAGCTTTAAGCCGTAAGCTGTTTGGTCTTATAGCCTAAAGCTTACCACTTACGGCTATTGCGGTTCGTCATTCAGTGCTGCGGCACCGTAAAAACCATCGACACGTAACTGACGCAATGGCCGTAATCCCCCGTCATGTCTCCGGAGGTCTCGTATTTCAACAGTTGCCCGCGCGCGTCTTTGGGCAGTGTCTCAAGCAATATCTGGATCGGATAATGCCCGCATATCGTCGCGCCCGTTCTCTCCACGTAGGCGTCGAATCCCGATGCGTCCAATTTCCGTATGATCTCGACCGCGCCGAGGTCGAGCTTTTTCAGGTTCTCTTTAACGTTGTCGGTGAACGGCAAATAGTCGAAACCCGCGCCGTAGTGTGTAAAGTCGGAACTGGCGATGATTATCGTCTTCTCATCGAGCAATTTCTTTAGCGGAGACGCAATCGTCGCCGCATCCCCATCCCGGAGTTGCCCGATGATGATCGGGACGAGCGTAAAATCCCCCAACACCTCCTGGAGGAATGGGAGCTGCACCTCGAGGGAGTGCTCGTATTCGTGGGCCTGGGGCAGATTCGCATAGAGCTCGTGCGAGAGGAGTTCGGAACACGCCTTCTTGTCGAGAGGGATCAGACCGAGAGGCGTTTTGAACAAGTCCGCATCGCTGAGGGCGGCGCCGCGAAAGGCCGCGTGGTGCGATGGGGCGAGAATAACGGCCCTCTTGAATCCCTTGCCCTTGAGAAGGCTGTAGCCATAGGCCGCGGTCCTCCCCGAATACGTATATCCGGCATGCGGAGATATGAGCCCCACGATCCGCCCGTCGATCTTCTGTGGGGGAACCGCCTTGAGATCATCTACAACCTCTTGCCTTAATTCCGATTCCCTCCCCGGATAAAACTGCCCCGCCACCGCTGGCTCTCTGACCACGCGGGGAGCGGCATTGCCACCCGTCTCTTTTTTCATGGCCGGTACCTCCGGACTCCTCGTCTCATGGCATGAAACAAGCATGAGCGCAATCACACCAGAAATGGAAAACAGCGCTGCACGGTATATGTTCATATCGCGAGCCCCAAGTTCTGCCAAAAGCGATAGTAGCATAATAGGGGCAAAAATCAATCGCGCGCAATCTACCGATTAAATCCCAAACCCCAATATTAGAGGTAAGCTAAAGATAATTCTTGAGCACCTGATTTACCTGATTATCCTGAAGGTCACTTTTTACCGCGGAGGAGCCGAGGTCACGGAGATTGTGCAGAGTAGAAGGATAATTGTTTGCCACAAATTTCCACAGATTCTCACAGATGAGAAGGAACCGCGAATATTGCGCCTGCCGGCTGGCGGGCAGGGATAGAGCGGATTTGAAGAAACAGCGGTAAGAAATAGAGGCGGAGAAACAGAGGGAAATTTTGCCGCTGATTTACGCGGATTGTAACTTTATCGGCGGCAATCTGCGAGGATTCGCTACTGGATGCAGGACGGTGCAAAGATCCGGTCAGGATTGGAGTTTCCGGACATGAACCCGGCTGCGGCGGCGAAGGGAATTCCGAAGTCAGCGGTCTTGCCATGCCTGAACGATGCCAACCGCCGCTATGACCATGATGGTTTTATTTAGTCAATAGACGAGGTCTAACCCTGATGGTTTCAATCTCCTTTACAGATCGAGGGTGACGTACGGCGGCTGATGATCCGTCGGTTTCAGGCCGCGTAATTCGGCCGGCGTATCGGCCGTTATCTTTGGGTAATGATGAAGAATGCCCGCACTGCCAGGCACCACCGCATTGCGAAGCTCCGGTGATACTAGGATGTGATCGATCCAGGATCGGAGCTCGGTAAGGACCCCATATTTCGAGGCCTCAAGCGGGTTCACCACGCGATCCTTGAAGTCGATGGTCCAACGTTCATCGACACCTTCGTGTGGATTGTGAAAGATTCGCTTTGTATCCCATATACTGCCCATGATCGGTTCCAGAAAGGCGCCACCGAGCAGGGCGGCGCACACATCAAACTCCGGCCCGTCGTTCATATCACCCATGACTACAACGCGCCCTTTGCCATCTTCATCCACAAGGGAATCAAGCCTTTTGCGGACAGCGGCCGCCTGGGCTCTAAGTTTCATCCTGTTCGCACGAGATAGGCGCTCATAGGCGAAAAGGTCCCCCGGTATAAACACTCCCTTCGACTTCGAGTGGATCAGGATGAACGTGACAGGAGCTTTGAGAGCGGGTCCGGAAAACACCGCTTCAAATGGAACGCGGTTGGTCCAACTGTAGATCTCCTGGATGCCGTCTCTATCGGCATCGAACTCCTTGAGTTGGAACTGGACAAGACTTTCGGCCTTTGTCCTCGCTTGCACCTCGACGTTCAGGCCCTTGCGGACCAGGAATGCCAGTCCTAGCGTTCCTCGCTTATCTCCCTGATAGACGTTGTAGGCATCGGCGAGGTGGAGCGAGACGAACTTCTCGGTTCGGGGAGCGTCAGGAGGGGCCTCGACCAATCCGACGATGTCCGGCCTGATTGACGTGATCAACTCGCCCAGCAGTTGGCCTCGTTTGAATGCGGCGCTATCCGGAGCCGGACTGGAAAGATCCTTCGGAATTAAATCGTTCATATCCTCACCGTTCAGGGACATTATAGTCAGCTTCGCCATAACGTATTCTCCTTTCGAAGCAAATGGTCATGGTCACTTCAGAATCCCTATATAGGCGAGACCCTGATGGTTCACGCCGATCAGGAACATGTATTCACACTCCTCGAAAATTAAAACTCTACTTCCCAGTAGCGCAGTTTTCGAGACGCCATTCCCCTCATCGTGCTGGACTGGTTACTTGCCTGCAGGAGGAGGTGCGAATAGGCCGACTAATGAGCCTACTGCAGCGGATCCTAGAGCGACAAGGACCTCAGGGGTGGTCTTGCCTTTGAGCACGAGAATGATAGAGCCTCCGGCTGCGCATAACGCAAGCAGGCCGAGCACTCCGACTGCGATGCGATATAGAGACTTATCACGAGTATACACCGGTGGAATTGCGGCTTCCGCCACAGCCGCTGTTTCTCTAAGTACCGGAACAGGATTTTTCTGTAGTTTCTCCAATAACTCTTTATCATCTACAAACATTTCTACCATTTTTCCCGCTGAACGTGTTTGCTTTCCCATTTTGACCTCTTAAAGTTGCGATGTGCTGAAGTGTGGCTCCAAACCAATACTTCGCCGCCTCCTCAGTGCGCGAACGGATCCCAGAGAACGTAAATTATAGACCTAAAGCACGTCCGATAAAAATCCAATGGATTCATGGGGCCTCCCACCACTGCGGATTGGAGTCACTCAGGGGCAGACCTCATCCATTGATTTAGAATCTTATGGTCCAGTGAATTTCCCTTTTTAAATCGGTATGGCACATTTTAATCTCTTCTTCATGCCTTTCATCCGACCGGGATCGTAAGGATCGGCGTTCCCGCCTTTTTCTCCACTTCGTTCAAGCTGAAGACATAGAGCAAGAAGGAGAACATTGTCTTCGAACGGAGATCCCGATCGTCGATCCAAAACCAGTAGTTGTGATACCAGACCTCAACAAAGACATCCCGGGGTTTTTTAAGCGCAACCTTGACGCGAATGAGCTGATCTTCCGACTTCTCAGTAACATTCTCACTCCGTTTCACCCGATCGTCCTTGATGTGCTCTTCAGGCACATCGATGCCCGAAGCTAAATTGATGGCGATCTCCAAGAAAGAACGAGGTAGGATCACAATGGTAGGACATGGCGGCGGAGTCCCGTTCGGTGTCGGAGTCCCATTCGATTCCAAAGTCCCATTCGGTTTCGGGTCCTCGATAGGATTCGGGGTCTTGTTGGGCGTTGGGGTATCATTTGGCTTTGCCACTTCCCCTTGACTATCGACTCTCATTGGGCATCCAATCCTAACATCTCCCAACTCAAGGTCGTTCTGAATTTCCTTTTTGAGATCAGGATCTGCCTTTTTAGTAAAGCTCATGGATATATCTTCCACTATCTCCTTCTTCTCGGTTTTCTTGTCCTTTTTCTCACTCCTCTTGAGCATAATACTCATCCCTCCGGCTTCTTGCAGTTTCCGCAGCTTCTCGCACAACGGATCGAATTTTGGATCGGCGGGATGGGAGTATGAAAGCCCGCTATACCGATTCTGGATGTTGTTAATGGAATTCAAACAGGAGCGCATGGCGACGTCCACTGGAAAACCTGCCTGGACCAGGCCGAGGACCATAAAGGGCGAGAGCGGGGTCATCAGGTTTTTTGCGAATTTATCTCCCGTCATCGGTTTATACACGATAATAGGTTTATCTTTATAGCTGCCTGCTCCGCTGAAATCTTGCTTATCTGTTCCCGGTGACCAGGAAAAACCGAAAGTGAGATCCAACCCAAGTTCGTACTGGCCGTTCACCGAATCCACTTCGAGAAATACCGGGGCGTCGCCATAGCGCAACTTCACCATGTTCAAGAGCATCTGGCTCTTCCAAGAGTCCGAAATAGCGGCGTTATAATCAAAACGGTCCCGCGAAATCGTCAGGGGGCCGATACTCTTGCACCCTGCCAATGTCAAGAGAAGCGCAATGATTAAACCTATTCCTGTCCTGTGCATGAGTCTCCCCTCCTCCACCATATTTATCCGGTTCTTTCGAGGAATTTCCACTTATTGCTTGCAAGAAACAGCTTGTCACTTATTAATCGCCGCAGTAGTGGGGCTATCGAACCACTTGAAATAGGTATTAACACCGGCCCGTCCGGATTGAACCAATGCTTTTTTCATCGGGTCCGAGATATCAAATTGGGTTGTACTTATACCGAGGGTATCTATGTAGATTGTCCGCTGCCAATCATCGCCATGCAGATGGATGTTTTCTTGGATACCCATTACTGTTTTGACGAGATTCAAAGCGTAATCAAAGAAATCATCGATTCTGTTGTGGACGGGTTCGGCTTGATCGCGAAAAACAGACATCTCCTCTTTTGTGTCCAAGCGAAAACCGAGGGTTTCTTTATTGTACACGTACTTTGATATCGGACGGTCGAGTTTAGCGAGCGTCGCATTAACACGGTTATAATAATCCGTTGACCTGCCCCTCGTTGTGTCACTCAAATATTTCTCCCGGTCGAAGAGCTTCACGGGATAATTGTCGAGGATGCCGCCATCCACATACACGTCACCGCGCGGGCTACGCTTGGCGGCAAAGAACAGCGGGATCGACATGGAAATTCTCACTGCATCGGCCATACACATCCGAGGGGTGTGTTCCGCAGAGAAGATTTCCGAAAAGTTGGTCGAGAGATTAGTTCCGATGAAGTACATCGATTTGAAGCCCTTGCTCTTCTGTTTCAATGCTTCAATATCTGCGAACGTAGATTCGCTATTACCTGTCTTGCGGCCTACTACGTCGCCGATCCAATTGCGGAAATAGTCGCCTTTATACCAGCCATAGCTCTCGATTAATCGATCTACATCACGGATGAATCCCCAAGAATCGTCCATAATTTTTTTGAAATCAAGTTCCCAAAGCAGCTTCTTTATTTCAGCCACGTTACAACCAAGGGCTACCAGAACGGCGATAATTGCTCCGGCCGAAGCACCGCCGACCCGCTCGATATGTTCGCATACTCCACGATTTGCAAGTTCCTCCAGAGCCCCAAGATACGCAATTCCTTTGACTCCGCCACCTTCGAATACCAGATTTTTAAATTGGCATTTCATGCTTCAATCCCCTTTTTAAGTCTTTCATCCAACCGGGATCGTAAGGATCGGCATTTTCGCCCCATCGTCCACTTCATTCAATCTGAAGACAAACAGCAGGAAGGAGAACATTGTCTTCGAACGGAAATCCCTATCGTCGATCCAAAACCAGTAGCGGCGATACCGGGCCGCAACAAAGGCATCCCGGGGTTTTTTAAGCGCAACCTTGATGTGAATGAGTTGATCTTCCGGCCTCTCAGAATCATTCTCACTCCTCTTCACCCGCTTGTCCTTGATGTGATCTTCAGGCACATCGATGCCCGAAGCTAAATCGATGGCGATCTCCAAGAAAGAACGAGGTAAAATCACAACACTAGGACATGGCGTCGGGGTCTCGTTTGGTTTCTGGGTCTCATTGGGCTTTGGTGTCTCATCTTGTTTTCCAAACCCCATTCCACTCACGATATCGAATTGGCGTCCACTTTCACCCGGCGGAAGCTCAAGGTCTTCCTGAATTTCCTTTTTGAGTCCAGAATCCGCATTTTTGGTAAAGCCCATGTATATCTTTTCCACTATATCCTTCTCCTCGGATTCCTCGTCCTTTCTCCTCTTGAGCGTGATACTCATCCCCCCGGTTCTTTGTAGTTCACGCAGATTCTTGCACAACCGATCGAATTTTAGATCGCCGGGATGGGAGTATGAAAGCCCGCTATACCGATTCTGGATACCGTTAATGGAATTTACACAGGCGCGCATGGCGGTGTCCACCGGGAATCCCGTCTGGACCAGGCCGAGGATTATACCGGGCGAGAGCGGGGTCATCAGGTTTTGCGCGAATTTATCTCCCGTCATCGGTCGATACGTTATCGATGGGTGATCGTTATATCTGCCTGTTCCGCCGAATCCTTGCGTATCTGCTCCGGGTGACCAGGAAAAACCGAAAGTGAGATCCAACCCAAGATCATACGCATTGTTCACCGAATCCACTTCGAGAAATACCGGGGCGTCGCCATAGCGCAACTTCACCATGTTCAAGAGCATCTGGCTCTTCCAAGAGTCCGAAATAGCGGCGTTATAATCAAAACGGTCCCGCGGAATCGTCAGGGGGCCGATACTCTTGCACCCTGCCGATGTCAAGAGAAGCGCAATGATTAAACCGATTCCTGTCCTGTGCATGAAATTGTCCTCCCCCGTGTCATTATCTATTGTTTGCAGCTTGGTCGATCGGACGATAAATATATCGATTAATGACTTTCCTCAATTGTTCCATTTGTAGAGCAATGCCTTAATCCCGAGAAGCGGCCTGAGGTAAATTAATGGAACTTATGGCGCCACAGGTGGATTATTCATCGACTTCATGAAGCTGATGAATAATCCAGATGGTTCTTCTCCATTTCAGTTGAGCATATTTCCAGGGAATGCCTGTTTGATTTT
>CAYWRA010000053.1:0-17486 GCA_964460305.1 uncultured bacterium | reverse complement strand
ATCGCCTGCCTGCGGGTAGGTGTATTATCGATGGTTGATGAATAGATCAGGTTAGTGAAGCGTATCTCGCTACGAAATACGAGCGACGAGACACGCAAGATAAGATTGGAGCCGAGTATATATAATGAAACGGATGATAAAAATGTCACCCACCGGCAAGCGGCGCTTCCTGGTCATTGACGCCGGCAACACGACCGCGCACTTCGGCGTCTGCGATCGGGAGAGAATCCTCACGCATTTCAGGATTCCCAGTATTATCTCGCGGTTGAGGAAGGATGGCCCGATAGCGCTGCGGAAAATTGGCGCGCTCGATGGCGCGCTTGTCTCCAGCGTCGTGCCGCTCCTGAACGGCACGATCGAGTCCCTATGCCGCGGCATAGGGCTTAAACCCATTTGGCTGAGTCACCGAACGCCAACGGGTATCCGGCTGCTCTACACGAAACCCAGCGAGATCGGCTCCGATCGCATCGCGAACGTGGCGGCTGTGAGCGAGATCTACCGCGTCCCCGCGATCGTGGTGGATATAGGCACCGCCATAACTTTCGACTGCATCTCGAAACGGGGCGATTACCTCGGCGGCATAATTGTCCCAGGCCCTTTGCTTTCACGCGCAGCGCTGGCGGAACGGACGGGGCTCCTCCCGTTCGTCGATATCGCGCGGCCGCCGCACATTATCGGGAAGAGCACGGTACATGCGATCCAGGCCGGCATGATCTTCGGGACGAGGGCGCTCATCTCGGGGATAATCGGCGAACTGCGTAAGGAGATGGGAGGACGGCCGACGGTCATTTTCACCGGCGGCCAGATCGAGCTGATCATCCATGGCTGGGGGTATCCGAAGATCGTCAATCCGCTGCTGACCTTGCATGGGCTAAGGATAATCTATAATAGAATAGTTGGATAAGAAACCGCGCCCCGTCCCAACGGGATCCCTTCGGGAAAGGGGCCTCTTCGAGGGATGAACGCAGATTTGTTTTACAAAGAGTAAAAGAGGATCAAGAGAACCGTCGGAATCCACGGATTTCAAAAATCAAACGACACTCCGAGCAACCAGAAACTCGGAACTAGCAACTGTGGTTCCCATCCGTGAAATCCGTGGATAAGAGACTGTCTCTCTATCCGCGGTTAAAAACCATGAAAATCATCGTCGGAATGTCCGGCGGCGTGGACAGCTCCATGGCCGCGCTCCTGCTCAAGGAAGCAGGGCATGAGGTGACCGGCATCACTCTCAAGGTCTGGCCCTCGGAGTGCACGAGGGTCCGTGAAGACGTATGCTGCGACGAAAGGGGGATGCGGTCGGCGGCCGAGGTCGCGCGCCGGCTCGGGATAGAACATCGGGTCGTCGACGTCGAGAGCGAGTTCAGGAAACGCGTGGTGACATATTTTTGCGACGAATACCACCAGGGGCGCACGCCGAACCCATGCGTTGTATGCAACGCGCGCATTAAATTTCCAGCGCTGCTCCGGTGCGCAGGGGAGTTTGGGGCGGATGCCATAGCCACGGGCCATTACGCGAGTATCAGAGAGGACAAGGGCCGTTTCCTGATCGTGCGCGGCGTGGATAAGACCAAGGACCAGGCCTATTTTCTATGTAGATTATCGCAGTCGGTCTTGAGCCGGGTGATGTTCCCGCTGGGCGATCTGCGTAAAAAAGACGTCAGGCGCATGGCGGCGGAGCGAGACTTGAACGTTCATTTGAAAGCGGAGAGCCAGGAGATTTGTTTTATCCCCGGTAACGATTACGGGGCGTTTCTCAGGGAGGCGTGCGGCGAGAGGATTTTGCCCGGCGACATCCTCGATGAGGGGGGACGGGTTGTGGGGAAGCATCCCGGGATCGAATTCTTTACCATTGGGCAGAGGAGCGGATTGTACCTGAATTCAAAAGCGCCCCGCTACGTGACCTCGATAGACCCACGGCGGCGCGCCATCATGGTGGGTGGGATTGCTGATCTCGCCAGGAGCGAGATGATGGTCTCCGGCATGAACTGGATTATGTGGGATGCGCCCCTCGGCCCCTTTCGCGCAATGGTCAAAATCCGCTATAATCATCCCGGTGTAATGAGCAGCGTGGATCCCCGTCCGGACGGAACGGCGATTGTCCGTTTTGATTCGCCGCAGAATGCCGTCACACCGGGCCAGGCGGCTGTCTTTTATGACGGCGAGGTCGTGGTGGGGGGAGGGTGGATAAGTTAAATCCCAAATACCAAATGACAAATACCAAATGACAAATGAATTACAAATGACAAAAAGACAAAACCTCATGGTGTTTTGTCATTTGGTATTTGTCATTTGTCATTAATTAGGAGGCCCCTATGGCTGAGTGCATATTCTGTAAGGTCGCAAATAAAGAGATAGCGAGCACAATCGTCCACGAGGATGATGAAATCATGGTGTTCAAGGATGTCCATCCGCAGGCGCCCATCCATCTGCTCCTCATCCCCAAAAAACATATCCGCGGGCTCACGGACCTGGGGGCAGGAGACGAACTCTTGCTCGGGAAAATAGTTGCCCTCTCAAAGCATCTCGCCGAGCGTTTCTCTTTCTCCCAGTGCGGATTCCGCCTGGTGGTCAATTCGGGTCCCGACGCGGGGCAGGCTGTGGATCATTTACATTTTCACTTACTCGGGGGTAGGAAATTCGGTTGGCCGCCGGGATGACGGCCTAGCGGACACGGAGAGAACGGGTATAGCGACTCCGGTTTTCACAAAGAGTAAAAGGGGTGGGAAGAGAAAAGATATAACAATCATCCAGCCACGAAGTAACACTACTGGACACGAATAAGAAACCACAAGTTTACACACCCTCCGTAGGAGGGCGGGGATTTTCACGAGGATTCGGTTGGTATAAATAGCGTGCTCAGCTCTAACCTAATCTAATCTTGTGTAAATCTGTGGTTGAAAATTGCTCCGCCGAACGCTATCTATTCGTGGTGGTAATTCATTAACACTCGTGGCTGAACTACGGTTATCACAAAGAGCAAAGCATAGACCCTTGTCCTCTTTTACTCTTTGTAAAATAGGTGAATTGCTTTTTCTGGGATCTCCGTGTCAAAACCGTCGTAAAGGAACGTGCGCCATAGCCAAAAGTTATCCACAGCAAAGGGGTGTGTTATGAATGCCAAAAGGATCGAGGAAGAAGTTGGCGGATTGCTGAGAGCGGAAAACCTCACCCTTGCAGTTGCCGAATCTTGCACCGGCGGCCTGGCCGGGCATACGATTACCCAGGTCGGCGGAAGCTCCGATTACTTCCTGGGCGGGGTCATCGCATACAGCAATAATAGCAAGGTCAATGTCCTCGGCGTCAGAAGCGCGGTGTTGAGAAGGCACGGCGCGGTGAGCAAGCAGACCGCCGCGGCGATGGCCCAGGAGGTGAAAGGGGTTTTTGGCGCCGATATCGGGTTGTCCACGACGGGTATTGCCGGGCCCTCCGGCGGAAGCAAAGCCAAGCCTGTGGGATTAGTTTACGTGGGATTGGCGGTGGAAGGGAAGACCGTAACTGCCAGACACAGATTCAAGGGCACGCGCCGTGCGATCAAGATGCAAACGGTGGAAACCGCACTCACGATGTTGTGCAGATACGTGAGGGCTGCATTTAAATGAAAATTCGTTCCTTCATCGCGATCGAGCTCGGGGACAAAGAGAAGCGATCCCTGGAGCTCATTCAAAACAAGCTGAAACGCGAGCTGCCTCCCGTGAGATGGGTCAAGCCGGCCACGATGCATCTCACGCTTAACTTTCTCGGCGACGTGGAGGAAGATCTGATCCCGAGAATTATCGAGAGCATGAATTCCGCTGTGCGCGGGTGCAGGCCTTTCCGGATGAATTTAAGCGGCATCGGCGCATTCCCTAATTCCAGAAATCCACGGGTGATTTGGATCGGGATCCGGGAAGAGAGCGGGGTTCTGGGACGGCTCGCCGCGGAGCTTGAAAAACTTCTAAGCGGGATCGGCATCGAGCCCGAAGAGCACCCCTTCAGCCCACATCTTACGCTGGGAAGAGTGAAGGAGCGAGGCGACAGGAACGTCTTCGACGGCGTCCTCACCGTTTTTAAAGATCAGAATGCGGGAGGGGTGCAAGTGGATGGAATCTGCCTCATGCGCAGTGACCTCACTCCACAGGGCCCCATTTATAGTGCGTTACATCATGTTGAGCTGCAATAAGATGTCATCCTACCGGGCATTTGCACCGCCGATCAAATGATGGCTCTCTCCTGGCAAACGCCTGCCTGGATATTTACGCGCACCCGGTCTGTGAAAAAATAATGGAATAAAACTCCCGCTCGTTTCGTCTATTATAGTGAGCGCCGAAGAATCTTTATAGCGGCTAAATGTGATGTGTTATAATGTGGCGCAATTTGAAGTCGTAGAGCGAGCATCTGCATTATCATTCAGAGCGATCGGGTGCGGCAAATAGATTCTGAAGGCGCTACCATAACATAATATCTAACGACCACCGCTTCATGAGGAGGCATCCAATGGCGCAAAAAGACGACGCAAAGGAAGCGAAATCCGACGATGGGAAGGGCAAGGCCCTTGAGGTAGCCTTATCGCAGATCGAGAAGCAGTTCGGCCAGGGCGCTATCATGAAGCTCGGCTCCCAGGCGGCAAAGGTGGCCGTGCCGACCATTTCGACAGGCGCCCTCACCCTTGATATCGCATTGGGGATCGGCGGAGTGCCGAGGGGCCGGATCATCGAAATATTCGGGCCGGAATCGTCCGGGAAAACGACGCTCGCCATGAATATCGTCGCGAACGCCCAGCGGGCGGGCGGGACGGCCGCGTTCATCGATGCGGAGCACGCATTAGACGCGGCGTACGCGCAGAAGATAGGGATCAATCTGGACAATCTCCTCATCTCGCAGCCCGATTGCGGCGAAGACGCCCTCAACATCGCCGAGGTGCTCGTGCGCAGCAATGCCGTCGACGTGGTCGTGGTGGACACCGTTGCGGCGCTCGTGCCCAAGGCGGAGATCGAGGGTGAGATGGGCGACTCGCACGTCGGCCTCCAGGCGAGGCTCATGTCCCAGGCGCTGCGGAAGCTCACCGCCAGCATCAACCGGTCGAAGACGTGCTGCATTTTCATAAACCAGATCAGGGAAAAGATAGGCGTGATGTTCGGCAACCCCGAGACGACGCCCGGCGGGAGGGCGCTCAAGTTCTATTCGTCCGTACGGCTGGACCTCCGGAGGATCGAGAGCTTCAAGAACAGCCAGGGGGTCGTGATGGGAAACCGAGTCAGGGCGAAGGTGGTGAAAAACAAACTGGCGCCGCCGTTCCGCACCGCCGAGTTCGAAATCTTCTTCGCCGAGGGGATCTCTCGGGAGGGGACGATACTCGACGTCGCCGTCGAGCAGGGGATCGTGGAGAAAAAGGGGGCGTGGTTTACCTTCGGGGCGGAGCGCATAGGACAGGGGCGTGAAGCCGCGCGGCTCGCGATGAAGGCGAACCCGAAACTAGCCAAGGATATCACCCAGGAGATCAAAAAGAAGCTAGACCTTAAATGAAGAAATACATGCTTCTGTTGGCGCTGCTGGTGGTCTGCGCCTCGGCTTTGATCGTGTACGTTTCCGATTTCCAGGGAACCGCGAGGAAAGAGAAGACCCGGCGCATGCCGGCCCGTGGGGCTGCCGAAAAGTCGATCGAAGACATCGTTAAGGCGGTCGGTCCGTCGGTGGTCGCGATCAATACGAAGGAGCGGCGGCTCATACGTTCCCGAGAGAACGATCCGATACTGCGCTATTTCGGCGACGAGTCGGATCTCCTAGCCGAGACCGAGGGGATAGGCTCCGGGGTCATATGCGATCCCGATGGCTACGTTTTGACCAATGGGCACGTTGTGGGAGGGGCGCAGGAAATCCAGGTGACGCTGGCCGATGGGCGGCAGGTCGAGGCGACGCTCTGCGCAATGGATCGGGAACGCGACCTGGCGTTGATCAAGCTGGACGAGGGGCGTCTCCCCGCCGCGGAGTTCGGAGACTCCGGAAATCTCAGCGTTGGGCAGTGGGTCATCGCATTCGGCAATCCGTTCGGAACGGCGTCGCAGGGCGTACAGCCGTCGGTGACCACCGGAGTGATCAGCGCGCTGCATAGGAACCTCAAAGTCGCGGAAGGAAGCGTCTACCGCGACCTTATACAAACCGATGCGGCGATCAATAGCGGCAACAACGGCGGGCCGCTTGTGGATCTGACCGGCAGGGTGATCGGTTTGAACACGTTGGTTCTGACTTCCTCCGGGGCTTCGACGGGCATGGGTTTCGCGATCCCCATCGATTCCGTCAAAGATGGGCTGGACGAGATGAAACAGCAGTGTGTGAGAAAACGGGGCGCAAAGAAGTAAGTAACCGCGCCTCGAAGGGGCCCCTTCGGGGGAGGGCCCTGAGAGATACACAGAGGACACTGAGACCACTACAGCAAAAACAGTTTCTCGTTTCTGGTTCCCGAAACAGGATAATCCGTGTTGATCCGTGGTTAAAATTAACTGCGGTTTATCCCTCTGTGGCCTCTGTGGTTACACATTAATATCGGGATTTATACCAAGGGTTCCACAGGGTGAGGAAACGCTCGATTCCGAAGGGAAAGGGAGCGCCCGAACGCGGGGAGGGAGGCGCATCAGGCGATTACTCCAAGGCCATGAGCGCCGCGCTCAGGCTCCTCTCGTTTCGGCCGCGCACGGCGCGGGAGTTGTCCGACCGATTATGTGAAAAGGGTTTTACCCCGGATGTGGCCGGTCGGGTATGCGGGAGATTAAAGGAGCTTGCATACATCGACGACCGGCAGTTTACGTTATCCTGGCTCAAGACATTTTCCGGTCCAAAGTGCCGAAACGCCTGGGTGCTGAAGCGGGAGCTCAAGAAGAAGGGTATCGCGCCCGAGCTTGCCGACGATGTCGTTGAGGAAAATTTCGATGGGGAGGACGTTTTTAGTGCCGCGTGCGAGCTCGCGCGGCAAAGGATGAGCAAAGTGCCGGCGCGCGATGCCGACAAGGCGAAAGCGCGGGTACAGAACATGCTACTCCGGCGTGGGTTCGATTACGATTTTATCCGGAAGGTCATGGCGGAGATAGTTAATGACAAATGTCAAATGACAAATGACAAAACACAATGAGTTTTTGTCATTTGGTCATTTGTAATTCATTTGGTATTTGTCATTTTTATATGAAATCAAGAGAGATACGGCAACAATTCATCGACTACTTCCGCAATCTGGGGCATCGCTATGTCCCGAGCGCTCCGATCGTCCCGGCTGACGATCCGACTCTCCTTTTCACGAACGCCGGAATGAACCAGTTCAAGGACGTGTTCCTTGGAACGGGAACGAGAGATTATGTCCGTGCGGTGAATTCACAGAAATGCATGCGCGTTTCCGGCAAACACAATGACCTCGAGGACGTTGGCAGGGATACTTGCCACCACACCTTCTTCGAGATGCTGGGGAACTGGTCGTTCGGCGACTATTACAAGCGCGAGGCGATCCAGTGGGCGTGGGACCTGTTTACGAAAAAATGGAATATCTCACCCGAACGGCTCCGGGCGACCGTTTTCAAGGGGGACGACGAGAGCGCCAGCATTTGGCCCGAGGTCACCGGGATAAGCCCCGACTGCGTCCTCCGCTTCGCCGAGGATGATAACTTTTGGGAGATGGCCGAGACGGGGCCGTGCGGTCCCTGCTCGGAGATCCACATAGACAGGGGTGAGAAACACTGTCGCAAGAAGGGAGAAGCGGGGCACCGCTGTGAGGTGAACGGCGATTGCGGTAGATTTGTTGAGCTATGGAACCTCGTTTTCATTCAATACAATAAGGACGCGAAAGGAGAGCTCCAGCCGCTGCCGAAGAGGCACGTGGATACCGGCATGGGTTTCGAGCGCCTGGCTGCAGTGCTGCAGGGAGTCGATTCGAACTATGCGACGGACCTGTTCGTTCCGATACTGGCCGCCCTGGAGGAGATAACCGGCGAGCGGTTCTCTCCAGACGGCCCGCACGCGACGCCATTCCGGGCGATCGCCGATCACTTAAGGGGCTTAAGCTTCACCATCGCCGACGGCGCTCTACCGTCGAATGACGGCCGCGGGTATGTCCTCCGCATGCTCTTAAGGCGCGCGGTCCGCTACGGGCGCATCCTGGGCGTCGAGGAGCCGTTCCTATATAAGATGGTTCCCGTGGTAGCGTCGGTCATGGGGGACGCGTATCCTGAGCTGACACAGCACGGGGAGCACGTGAGCAGGGTGATACTCTCCGAGGAGGAGCGGTTCCACAATACGCTCGGCTTCGGCCTCGAATTGCTTGCGGAGATTATAAAGAACGTTAAAGGGAAGGGACAAAAAACCATCTTATGCAACGATGTCTTTCGTCTCTATGACACCTACGGTTTTCCGGTCGACCTCACGGGCCTGATCGCGCGGGAGGAAGGGCTCACGATCGATGAAAAGGGGTTCCGGGAACTCATGGGCGAGCAGAGAGAAAAGGCGCGGATGACGTGGAAGGCCGCTCCCGTCGGGAAAACGGCCTCGGCGTACGCTGGAGTACTGGAGCGCAAGGGCGAGGCGGCGTACTGCGGCTATGAGAAACTCACTGCCGGCGCGACGGTCATCGCGCTCCTTAAAATGGAGAAAGAAGTGGACGCGCTCGCGGAAGGGGAGGAGGGCGAGATCGTCCTCGGCGGAACGCCGTTCTATGCCGAGTCGGGAGGACAGGTCGGCGACGGGGGCCGCATATACAGCGACACGGCCACCGCCCTGGTCTCCGATACGCAGTCTCCCATCCCGGGGCTCATCGTGCACAAGGTGAAGATGGTCAACGGCAAGATGCGGGTGGGGGACCGGGTAAAGGCCGAAGTTGACGAGAGGAAAAGGCTTGATACTGCAAGGAACCATACCGCGACGCACCTTCTCCAGAACGCCTTGAAACAAGTCCTTGGCGAACATATCAAGCAAGCAGGCTCTCTTGTCGCGCCGGGGCGGTTGAGGTTCGACTTCACGCACTTCACGGCGATGAGCCCGAGAGAAATCGAACGGGTGGAGGAGATCGTCAACGAACGCATACGGGAAAACGCGCCCGTCGATGTGTATGAAATGCCGTTTGCGGAAGCCCGCACAAAGGACGTCATTGCGATCTTCGGCGAGCGGTATGGCGACAGGGTGCGCGTTATCGATATCGGGAACTACAGCAAAGAACTCTGCGGGGGGACGCACGTAAACGCCGTCGGGCAGATCGGCCTGTTCAAGATATTGGGGGAGTCCTCGGTCGCCGCGGGAGTGAGGCGCATAGAGGCGCTGAGCGGCGAGGCGGCCTTCCGACTCCTGAGCAAACGATCGCGCCAGATGGCTGAGCTCTCGGCGATGTTTAAGGTCGAACCCGATAAAGTGGCGGAGAGGGTGGAGGCGCTACACAAGGAATGCAAGAAGCTGAAGAAAACGGCCGGGCACGAGCACGAGAGGGAGGCTGTCGGCGACGTCTCGGAGCTCATTCGTCAGGCGGCTGATGCGAGCGGCATTCGGCTGGTCGCCGCCGAGCTCAAAGGGCTCCAGGCCGACGGGTTAAGAAACGCAGGAGACCGCATCAGTGAGAAGGTCGCATCCGGCGTGGTCCTCCTCGGGGCAAGCCATGATAATAAGGCCCAGCTCATTTGCATGGTGAGCGAGGATCTGGTCAAGAGGGGCCTCCATGCGGGCGCCATCGTCAAGGAGATCGGGAAAATCATAGGGGGGAGCGGCGGCGGACGGCCGCAGCTTGCCCAGGCGGGCGGTCCCAAAGTGGACAAGTTGGCGGAGGCGCTAAATTCGGCCCGTCACGTCGTAGAGGAGATGGCAAAGCAGAGGGAAAATGACAAATGACAAATACCAAATGACAAAACACCATGAGGTTTTGTCATTTTGGCCATCGCCATTTGTAATTCGTTTGTCATTTGGTATTTGTCATTCCAGTGCATTCAGTGTCTTCAGGAGGCAGCCGGCATTATGAGCTCATTGGAAAAAAAGGTAGCTAAAATAATCGAAGAAGTGAAAAGGGACGGAGACCGCGCGCTCATCCGTTTTACCAGGGAATTCGATAGCGTGCGCCTCAAGAAAGGCGCAATCCACGTTACGAAGGCCGAGATCCGGGCCGCCCTAAAGGAGACCGGCCCGGGTTTTACGGCCCTTGTTAAGGGGGTGGCCGAAAACATCGCCTCCTATCACCATGGACAAAAGGCGGCCGGAAAACTTTTCAAGAACGCCCATGGGGCGGAGGTCGGATGGCTCTATATACCCGTCGAGCGCGTTGGGGTTTATCTCCCTGCGGGAACCGCCCCTCTCGTCTCCACGGCCCTGATGACGATCGTGCCGGCACGGGTGGCGGGCGTCTGTGAAATAATCGTTGCGACACCCCCGGGAAAGGATGGAAGGGTCAACCCGTTCGTTCTCGCCGCCTGTCACGAGCTTGGCGCAGACTGCATCGTCCGCGTCGGCGGCGCGCAGGCCGTCGCGGCGATGGCGTTCGGGACGCAGAGCGTTCCACAGGTCGATCTGATCGTAGGGCCGGGAAACATGTACGTAACTGAGGCGAAACGCCAGCTCTACGGAAAGGTTGGCATCGATATGGCTGCGGGGCCGAGCGAGGTGGCGATCGTTGCGGATGATACCGCCGATCCGTCATTCATAGCAGCCGACCTCCTGGCGCAAGCGGAGCATGACCGGCTCAGTACCGCTGTTTTATTCACGCCATCCGCTAAAGTCGTGCGCGAGGTGAAGAAGGAAATCAAAAACCAATTGCGATCACTTGAGAGGGAGGAGATACTCTCAGATACGTTGCGGAAAGGGCTCCGGCTCTTCAAATGCCGAAACTTAAGCGATGCGGCGGCGCGGGTCAATCGAATGGCCCCCGAGCATCTTGAGATCGTCGTCGAGGACATTGGGAAAATTCTCCCGAAAATCCGCCATGCGGGCGCCATTTTCATCGGGGCGTACAGCCCCACAGCGCTGGGGGATTACGTCGCGGGGCCTAGCCACGTGCTCCCGACGGGCGGGACGGCGCGGCATTCTTCCGTCCTCTCGGTCGATACTTTTTTGAAGCGGGTAAGCGTGGTGAAGTACGGCAAGGCCTCGCTTGAGAAGGCGGCCCAGTTTGCGGAGCGTCTGGCCATGCTGGAAGGGCTCGGCGCGCACGCGAGATCCATTCGGATCCGCCGTGAGCATGAACGAAACGTGCAGAACCACGGATAGACGAGAATTTTTACCACAGGTAAAACCACAGAGGACACAGAGAAGGCGCAGAGAACACAGAGGGATAAATCCAAGATCAATTTTAACCACGTCCCGTCCCAACGGGATCCCTTCGGGAAAGGGGCCCCTTTGGGGGATGTGAAAACAGCCTAAGGTTAAAAGTCGAAAGCCTAAAGATGTGCTGCTATTTGAACTTTTTGCTTTCGACTTTTCGCTGTGGTTACAATCCGTGGGTAGAAACGGGGTAAATGTCATGCAGAAAAAAAATGCAATTCCGTTCCAGGTTCGTAGGGACATAGCCCAGATGGAGGGGTATCAGCCGGGCGAGCAGCCCTCCACCACCGACTATATCAAGCTCAACACGAATGAATGCCCTTATCCGCCGTCGCCTCGCGTGCGGGAGGCGTTGGTGGCTGAGCTCGACCGGATCCGCCTCTACCCGGACCCGATGGCGACGAGGCTCCGTGAGAGGATTTCCGAGATCCACCAAGTGGCGCTTGAAAACATCCTTGTGGGGAACGGTTCCGACGAGCTCCTGACGATTGTGGTTCGGACGTTCGCCGACAAGGGCGATTGCGTGGCGAGCCCCTCGCCGACCTACACGCTCTATAAGACGCTTTGCGAGATACAGGGCGCGCGCTACGTCCCCGTGGAGTATCGGGAGGATTATTCGCTCAACGAGAACCTTATTCCCTCGCGGGCGAAGGTTGTTTTCGTCGCCAACCCGAATTCCCCTTCGGGGACCGTCCTTCCGGAGGAGCCCATCGCTAAAATAGCATCCGCGATAGCCGGCGTCCTTGTGGTCGACGAGGCATACGTGGACTTCTCCAGAAAAAATTGCCTTGGGCTCCTGAACAAGCACAGGAACGTAATCGTCCTGCGCACCCTCTCAAAATCGTTTTCACTCGCGGGCTTGAGGGTCGGCTACGCGCTCGCCGACAAGGAGATCATCGCGAATTTCATCAAGGTCAAGGATTCCTACAACGCGAGCAGGCTGGCGATCGCGGGGGGGCTCGCGGCACTGAGCGACCTGGAATGGACAAGGTCGAATATCCAGAAGGTGATCGCCACGAGGAGACGGCTCGTCTGGGGGCTCGAAGAGCTGGGCTTTTTCGTGTATCCGTCGGAGGCCAATTTCGTGCTCGCGAGGCACGACGCCTTCCCCGCCGACCAGATATACCGGCAGCTCAAGAGGAAGAAGATACTCGTCCGCTATTACGATACGCCGCGTCTGAAGAATTGCCTGAGGATCAGCGTGGGGACTGACCAGGAAATAGAGCGGCTCATCGTCCAGGTCGCCGATATCATCGGGTGGAAGAACAAGGACAGGGTTTTAGCCGCGAAGAGCGCGAAGAGACCAGATTTTCACAAAGAGTAAAAGAGAACAAGAGGAGAAGGGCTAGTTATAGGGGGGCGGGCCCTTACAGTGGTTTCAGTGGCTGCAGCAGTTAAGAAGCTGGGGGTCCTGTATGAGAAATAGAAAAGCAGCGGTAAAGAGAAAGACTTGTGAAACCGACATCCGGCTGGCGGTCAATCTCGATGGCACGGGGGGGGGCAACGTCTGCACGGGGATCGGCATACTCGATCATATGCTCGAACTCTTCTCAAAGCATTCACGCATCGATCTGGATATCACGGCAAAGGGAGACCTCCAAGTCGACGCGCACCATACGGTGGAGGATATCGGAATTTGCCTGGGCGATGGGATCAGGAAGGCGCTCGGCCGAAAAGAAGGGATTACCCGGTACGGCTTTTGCAATCTCCCGATGGATGAGGCCCTCGTTTCGGTGGCGGTCGACCTGAGCGGGCGCCCCTATCTAAGATACGAGGTTAAACCCGGGAGAAGAAAGATCGGCGGTTTCGATCCCCAGCTTATAGAGGAATTCTTCCAGGCATTCGTGAACAATGCTGGCGCCACGCTCCACATCGATCTGCTAAGCGGCAAGAATCCCCACCACATCATCGAGGCTGTCTTCAAAGGCGTGGCGAGGGCGTTGGCAATGGCGGTCGAGAGGAGCGGGAAGGAAAAGGGGATTCCGTCGACGAAAGGAAGACTGTAGGAATGACAAATATCAAATGACAAATGTCAAAACATAACGAGGTTTTGTCATTGGATTTTCGTCGTTCTCATTATTTGTCATTTGGCATTGGTCATTTGTCATTATATTATGACGGCTTCTAAGACAGTGATCCTGGACTACGGCATGGGGAATCTGCACAGCGTCCGGAAGGCGTTTGAAATGTGCGGCTGTGCGGCCCCCCTTGTGCGTAGCGCCGAGGAGATACGCGCGTGTGACGCGCTGGTGGTCCCAGGCGTGGGGTCGTTCGGCGATTGTGTTGCAAACGTGGATCGCCTGGGCTTGAGAGAAGCGCTCGCCGCCCACATACGCTCGGGCAAACCGTATCTCGGGCTCTGCCTGGGGCTCCAGATCCTTTTCCCGGAGAGCGAAGAATCTCCGGGGAGCAAGGGCCTCGATTTGTTTCCTGGGCGCGTGAAGAAATTCGATCATGGGCTCAAGATTCCTCACATGGGTTGGAACACGCTTACCCTTGCTCCGGACCGGGCGGGGGATGGGTGTCCGCTGCTAAACGGGATTGAGCCGGACGCATATGTTTACTTCGTGCACTCATATTACCCGGAGCCAGCGGAACGAGAGGTTATCGCCGCGACGACCGACTATGGCGTAACGTTCGCATCGGCCCTGTGGCGCGGCGCCGTCATGGCCACGCAGTTTCATCCCGAGAAGAGCCAGCGCGTCGGCTTAAGGATGATCAGGAACTTCGTCGATTTCGTGGAAGCGGCGGTGAGGGATACGTAACCACATAGTGCACAGAGAGATACACACCCCAAAGGGGCCCCTTTCCCGAAGGGATCCCTTTGGGACGGGACGTGGTTGAAATTGAGCTTGGGTCTATCGCTCTGTGCCCTCTGTGGTTTAGATTTTAGGAGTGGCATATGATTATTATTCCGGCCATTGACATAAAAAACGGCAAATGCGTGAGGCTCTACCAGGGTAGGGAAGACCGTGAGATCATCTACGGAGACGATCCCGCCGCCATGGCGGCCCGCTGGCAAAAGGGCGGCGCCGGGTATCTCCACGTGGTCGACCTTGACGGCGCGTTCAAGGGCGCGCCCCAGAACCTGGAGACGGTCAGGGCACTGCTGGAGCGAGTGACCGTTCCCGTAGAACTGGGCGGGGGGTTGAGAGACATCGGGAACGTCCGGCGGGTTTTCAAGATGGGAGTCGACCGCGTCATTCTCGGCACTGCCGCTATCCGAGACCGGGATTTCCTCGAGACGGCCGTGAAGGAATTCGGGCGGCGGATATTCGTGGGACTCGACATGAGAGAAGGATTCCTTACCATCGAGGGATGGACGAAGACCGCCGGCATCCGAGCCGGCCAAATACTCCCGGAGCTTGAGGCAATCGGCGTGGGTGGAGTGGTCTGCACGGACGTGCTGACCGACGGGACCCTTTCCGGACCGAATTTCGATTCACTGGATGAGATACTTGCGTCATGCTCGCTCCACGTCATCGCCTCCGGCGGCGTGAGCTCGGTTGCGCACGTGCGGCGGCTGAAGGCCCTCCAAGGAGGCCGGCTTTGCGGCGTCATCATCGGAAAGGCGCTCTATTCCGGAGATCTCGAACTCCGTGATGCCATGGCGGCGGCGTCTGACGGGGGCGAGGCAGGGGGGAATGCCCCGCCATGTTAGCCAAGCGAGTCATTCCCTGTCTAGACGTCAAGGAGGGTAGGGTAGTCAAGGGGATCAAGTTCGTTCAATTGCGCGACGCCGGCGATCCCGCGGAGGCCGCTCGGGCATACGATGCGGCGGGCGCCGACGAACTCGTGTTCCTCGACATCACGGCGTCTCACGAAAAGAGGCCGACGATCATAGACGTGGTGCGGCGTACGGCGGACCGGATCTTCCTGCCGCTTACCGTCGGCGGCGGGATCGACGATTGCGACGACATCCGCGCCCTGCTTCTCGCGGGGGCCGATAAGGTGTCGATAAATACCGCCGCGGTGCGCGATCCCGATTTCATCGGTCGCGCGGCGAAGACGTTCGGTTCGCAATGCATAGTGCTTGCAATCGACGCGCGCCGGAGCGGGGGGGCTTGGGAGGTGTACACGCATGGGGGGAGGGAGGCGACGGGGCTTGACGCAATCCTCTGGGCGCGGCGCGGCGCCCGGTGCGGTGCGGGAGAGATCCTCCTCACGAGCATGGATGCCGACGGCACGGAAAACGGGTACGATATCGAGCTGACGCGCCGCGTCTCCGAGAGCGTATCCGTACCGGTGATCGCGTCTGGGGGCGCGGGGACCCTCGATCATCTCAGGAGCGCCCTCACGGAGGGGAAGGCCGACGCGGCCCTTGCGGCGTCGATTTTCCATTTCGGCAAATATACAATCGGAGAGGCAAAACAATATCTGAAAGCGAAAGGGGTCGAGGTGCGCGTATGAAGACAGTGAGTGAGCTGAAGTTCGACGAGCATGGGCTCATTACCGCCATCATGCAGGACGCCAAAACGAACGAGGTATTGATGGTGGCGTACATGAACAATGAAGCCCTCATGAAGACGCTGGAATCGGGCCTGGCGCATTTCTGGAGCCGGTCGAGGAAGAAATTATGGCTCAAGGGGGAATCCTCCGGCCACGTCCAGAACGTCAAGGGGATCTATATCGACTGCGACGGGGATGCGCTGCTCGTCAAAATCGAGCAGAAGGGGGGCGCCTGCCATACGGGCTATCGCTCCTGTTTCTACCGGAGGCTCGATGTAGAAAACGACCGTTTCGAGACGGTGGGGGAAAAGGTGTTTGAGCCCGGCCAGGTATACAAATAGCGCCGGAAGAAACCGCGGATAGACGCGGATTTTTACCACAGGTGAAACCACAGAGGGCACAGAGAAGGCACAGAGCACGGAGGGATAAACCCAAGGTTAATTTTGACCACGGCTAGTCCCAAAGGGGCCCTTTCAGGGGATTACACGGATTTTGGCTCCCCCTGCCGCCTTGTGCGGCAGGAGAGAAAGTTGATGTGATTACTGAGTGAAACCACTGAGGGCACAGAGATATAAGCCCGAGATTAATCTCAACCACAGATGGACACAGATACACACAGATTATTTCTTGTTCCAGGAACCAGAAACAAGAAGCTGTTCTTGCCGCAGTAACTCTCTGTGTCCTCAGTGATTGTTTCTCTGTGCACTCAGTGGTTACACGTTAATATTGGGATTTGGGATTTGGGATTTAACGTATGTATACACCGACAAAAAAAGAATTCATCGCGAAGGCGCGCGAGGGGAACCTGATTCCCGTTTACAAGGAAATCATGGCTGACCTGGAGACGCCGCTCTCCGCCTTCCTCAAGCTCGAACGCGGAAAATACTCCTACCTCCTGGAGAGCGTCGAGGGCGGCGAGAAGGTCGGGCGGTATTCGTTTCTCGGGAGCAATCCCGAGAGGATCTTCATGGCGAAAGGCGACACCGTCACCATCGAAGAGAATTCTAAAAAACGGAGCTTCGAGTGCGCGGCGGATCCGCTCGAAAACCTGGCGCAGATGATGGCCGAGTACCAGCCGGTCTCCATCGGAGGCCTTCCCCGGTTCTCAGGCGGCGCGGTCGGTTACATCGGGTATGACGCGGTCCGCTACTTCGAAAAGCTCCCCGATAAAAATCTTGACGATCTCAATCTCCCCGACCTGTTTTTTATGATCACGGATACGATCCTCATATTCGACCACGTGCGCCATACGATCAAGATCGTATCCAACGCCCGCGTCACCGCCCGCCCGGAGCGCTCGTACGAAGAGGCGATACGGAAGATCGAGCGGATAGAGGCGCGCATCAGGAACCCTCTCCCCTCCAAGAAGTTGGAGCTTGCGCCCGCCACCGGCGAGATGCCGTTCCGTTCGAATACGACCAAACGGGGTTTCGAATCCATGGTGGACAAAGCCAAAAAATACATCAGGGCGGGAGACGTGATCCAGGTAGTGCTATCCCAGCGGCTCGAAACGGACGTCAGCGCGTCCCCGTTCAACGTTTACCGCGCCCTCCGGTCCGTCAATCCGTCGCCATACATGTTTTACCTGCAATTAGGAAACGTACATCTCGTGGGATCGTCGCCGGAGGTCCACGTTCGCTGTGAGGAGGGGATGGTCGAGGTCCGGCCGATCGCCGGCACGCGCCCCCGGGGGATGAATGAGGATGAGGACCGTGCGCTGGAACAGGAACTGCTCGCCGATCCAAAAGAACGGGCGGAGCATATCATGCTCGTGGACCTCGGGAGGAACG
>CAYWRA010000052.1:0-17909 GCA_964460305.1 uncultured bacterium | reverse complement strand
CCCCCCCCCCCCCCCCCCCCCCCCCCCCCCCCCCCCCCCCCCCCCCCCCCCCCGGATATGAGCCAAGAGATGCTCGCGCTCTTCAAGAAGCACTTTCCGGAAAACCCAGCGATGCTTCTGAGATCGGAAATGGTCGGCCCGGTCGTCGGCAGATTACTCAGGCGGCGGGCCATCATGGCTGTTATCTTTTCCTTCTTTGCCATCGGTGTTTATGTGTGGTGGAGGTTCAGGAAGACCCCCTACGGGGTAGCGGCCATCCTCTCCCTCATTCATGACGTGCTGGTAACCGTGGCGTTGTGCGCCCTGACAAACAGGCCGATTGACCTGCCGATTATTGCTGCTCTCCTCACCATCGTGGGTTTTTCAATCAACGACACCATCGTGATTTTTGACCGCATCCGCGAGAACCTGAAGCTGATGAGGAAAGCAAGTTTTTACGATATCATCAACTCCAGCATCAACCAGACGCTCGCGCGTACTCTCCTCACCACCATCACCGCGGTGGTGACGGTTCTGTGTATATTCCTGTGGGGGGGCACCGTGCTCCACGATTTCTCCTTTGCGCTCCTCGTGGGATTTATTTCTGGAATTTACTCCACTGTATATATTGCTGCTACGTTGCTCATCCTCTGGCCTGGAGCGCGCGGTTCAACAGCGTGATCTGTTCTCTCCCGCTGAACGTGCGTACGCATGTGAGGTGTGACCCGCGGTCGATCCTGATAATTTCCATCGGGGGATTGGGGGATTTCCTGTCACGGTGGCCCCTTTGGCAGTCGGCCAGGAAGATGTTCCCCCATGCGGCATTATCCTATCTCGGTTACCCCTCCCACGGCGCCATGCTTATCGCGACGGGGCTGTGCGATGGAATGATAGATTTCGATCAGTTAAATCCCAAATCCAAAATCCCAAATCCCAATGACGGAGAGAAGAGGAACGTGTCGGCATGGGGCGGAGGGCCAGCCTGTGCTGAAGCTTCTGCGGGCAGGCGCGCCCACCTCGCAAGCGAGAGCATTGCGGGCGGGCGTGACGGCGTAGGGGAGGGAATCCAAAACCCCGAATATGAGTTGATAGTCTCTGTTATGGGGAAGCTGGGGAGGGAGTGGGTTAAACAGTCGAAGTTCCATGAGGCAGCTACTACGGTAGTGGAGATCGATCCGTTCCCGGAGGAAGGCGCCGGGGTATCGGTGAGGGGTTATGTCATGGCCCAGGCGCTGTCCATGGGATTCGTCGATCCAGGCCCCCCGCAAATCGGCATCCCAGCCTGCGCGCGCACGTTGGCGGACGGCATTTGGCGCACGCACGGCTTGAACGGAAAAAGGGTAATCGTGATCCATCCCGGGAGCGGCGCACGGTCGAAGAACTGGCCGATTGATAGGTTCGTCGATCTCGCCGCGCGCTTTACGATGGATGGAGCGGTAGTGATAGTTCTGGAAGGCGAGGTGGAGGAGAGCCGCCGGGATTCCTGGGAGGACCCTGGATGGGGGCGGGGAGTGGTGCATATCTCCGGCCTTGATTTGATCGGCGTTGCCGCGCTGCTCGCCAGGTGCGAGCGATATGTCGGCAACGATTCCGGCATATCCCACCTTGCCGCCCTCGCCGGGGTGCCGACGACGGTCATTTTCGGCCCGACTGACCCCGCGCTGTGGGCCCCGTCGGGAACAGGCAAAGTGACAGTATTGAGAAAAGCCATTCCGTGCGCTCCGTGCGCGAAAGCACGAAGAGACCTGTGCCCGGATGGAAAATGCCTTACGGGGATAGGCGTTGAAGAGGTTATGGAGGCGAGTGTGCTTGCATGAGCCGGTGCGGGCGCTGGACCATTGCGGACCGTCATCGTGTGCGGTCTCCTATCGCCGCTGGTGCTGCTGGGAGGCAGGTTGCTGGGGCTGCATTTCAGGTAGAAGTTTCACCACTGGGTTAGAATCCAGAATTCAGAATCCAGAAGATAGAGTTTGGGAGTCGGTATTCTGGATTCTGGCTCTTGGATTCTGGATTCTGAAACATTGGGATTTGCCTGCCCGCCGAAGACTTGGCGCAGGAGGGGGGATTTCCCCCCCCCTCGGGATTTTTCCTTGCTTTTTCTCCATGCCGCTGATAGGTTAGTACGTTGTTCGACGGAGGTTCGTGTGCTCACCAGGCGATCCCTGCTGTTACTTTCCACAATTGCCGCGCTTGTGTTCGCGGCGGAACGCGCGGGTGCCGAGACCGGCGTCCCCTCGCCGTCTGCCACTGTCCGCCCCGGCACGCCCACCCCGGCCCCCCTCCGGATAGACCTCAAACGCTTCACCGTGGACGGCATAGGCTTGACGTCGACCGTTGACGATGTAACCAGGGTCTTCGGCCCTCCGGATGAGGAACAGAAGATTTTCGCCTCAGAGGAAGTTAAAAAGATGCTAGAGGAGGCAGAGAAAGAAGAGGCGATCATCGAGAAGCGCATCCCCGAACAGCAGTTCAACAGGATCGTCTATGCCTATTTTGACAGGGGAATCAAGGTTACCTTTGATGAAGAGGATATGAAGCTATATACCATGGAGCTCTTCGTAGCGCCGTCGCCGCCCTATGGCCAGTGCAGGGGATCGCTCGGTGCGTCGCTTCCCCTTGACGTGAGGGAGAGCCAGTTGCTTCGCCCGCTCGCGTCGCAGATATACAAAGACTGGAAGAACGTGCTCTATCTTAAAAAGGACGGGCGCGATCCGCTCCGTGAAACCGCGGTGCTGGCATTCAGCGTGGAGGGATGGCTCACCCGGCTTACCTTCAAATGGGAAGAGAACTACGACATAAACATCGATGATTTTTGCGTCGGCGGGGTATGCCTCGGCGATGAGGCAAAAAAGGCCGTGGAGCGGTTCGGCCCCCCCGACTTTTACGGCGCCAAGGGGAACCAACTGACGGCGGAGTGGCACCGCGAGGGTTTGAGGATGAAGGCGAGGCGGAACGATCAGGCGATCACCGACATCGCCGTCCTCCCGGCAAATTTCGACGGGGGGTTCGTCCAACCGCTCCTGCTCACGAACAGGAAGGAGGCATTCCACGACTATCTCGACGGTCGAATCTACCAGGAGGGGAGCGCGAAAATATGCGCCTATGCGAAGGGCGAGCCGCGCAGCATCGAGAAGGCCGTTCTTATCTTTGATGAGGACGACCGCCTGAAATCCCTCGTGTTCGATACGATTGAGAACGTAGAGGTCGATTTCGATGCCATGACCGCGGCGGGCGTGAAGGTGGGGGACCCCGCGGAGGAAGTACGACGGAGGCTTGGACGATTCAGCAAATGGCGCGATCTCGGTGACAGCATTGTCGCCGGTTACCACCGGTACGGGATGCGCGTGTTCATGAAGAAAAAGGGCGGGGGCGGCGGAAGGAAGAAAGGCGCCCAGACGTCCGCGCCGCAGTGGACGGAACTGAGCAACGTCAGCAGGATCGAGCTGGCGATCAAAGACCACACGGGTCTGTACTCGGTCCCCCTCTCGCTTGCGGATACGTTGAAGACCTATGAGAAGAAAGGGCGCGCGCGGATATTCCGCCGCAAGGGGAATGCGCTTTACATGAGTCGGGACGGCCGCACGCCGAACCCCGGCGTCGCGGCGGTCGTGGCTTTTGAAAAGCTCGGCTGGCCACGCCTCATAACGTTCAGGGAGTTCAATGACCTCATCGTAGATTTAAAGGCGTTCACCGTCGCGGGACTGGGGCTCGGGGCTCATGCCGACCGGGTATTCAAGGTGCTCGGGACGCCGGAGAGACGTCGTGTGACCCGGCAGGGGGATCTGGAGATCCTCAGCTATGTAGAGAAGGGGATTACCGTTGTGATCGACCCCCTGAACAGGAGCGTTTGCAAGATCACCATCGACCTGGAGAGGTTCGAGGGCTCTTTTGCGCAGGAGCTGACGCTGGATTCGGATGCCGACGATTACGAGAAAGTGGCCCACTCGCTTATTTACAAGCAGGATGAAAAGACGTTCTGGCTGAGTCCCGACGGGAAGGCGCCCACCTGGGAGGAGGGGGTGGTCTATTTCAGCCTCACTGGCGACGTGAAACAGATTTCGTTCCTGAACCTGGGGGTCGCAAAGGAAGGGATTCTTCTTGACATCACGAAGGAACTCGAATAAAAAGGTGCATGACACGTTACATTGTGTTGATGTGGAACCGGTAGAGGCACTGTGCGCCTGAATTATCATGCGCGCATTTTCTACAACTGAAAGGGGGAGGTTTATCATGGCTGAGGGCTATTGTGTTAAGTGCAAGGGGAAGAAAGAAATAGTCGATCCCCAGGAAATCACTATGAAAAATAACAAGAAGGCGGTCAAGGGGAAATGCCCGGACTGCGGCACCGGCATGTTTAAGATCACGGGTAAAGCCTAACGCCTTTTTGTGCCAGCGCGCAATCGCGCTGTTTGCATTATGGCGTAATGTGCGTGGAACAAGCAGGGTGAGCTCTCATTCTGCTTGTTTCCATTTCCGCAATCTTTATAATGGGACCGTTATGGGGTGTCGGGGCGCGATTTATCGCGACCGGGCCGCGTACGTGGCAAGTTCGACACTTGCCCGCCGTAGGCGGGAATCGAACCCCTGCAAATCAGTACCCCCCATAACTGTCTCCTTACTAATCTTTACACTTTAGACTTTTAACCTTGTGCTGTTTTGAGGTGCATCTATGGCGGAAGAACTGACGTTTGCAATCATCAACCCATATACAATCCGGAAATCGCGCACCGGAGGCGTTATCGGCAGGCTCCTGTCGCGCAGCAGCAGCGCAGAGCTCGTCGCGGCAAGGATGTTTGCCCCGTCGCCCGAGCTCATTGAGGAATATCTCCAGACCATTCCCGTCTCCCACTCCAAGCCCAACTGGGAAGTGCGGGACCTCATCAGGGACTACATCGTCAACAATTACCGTCCCGACGAAAAGGGGCATCGGCGACGGGTGATGTTCCTGCTCTTCCGCGGCAAGAATGCGATAGGAGAGATGATGGAACACGTGGTGGGGCACGTTTCCCGCACGAGTCTCTCGGGCGAAACGATCAGGGACACCTATGGCGACTGCATCAAGGGGCCTGATGGAAAAGTAAAGTATTTCGAGCCGGCGGTGCTCATCATTCCATGCGCCGGGGAGGCGGGGCCGGCGTTGAGGGTGTGGGCGAAATATGCAAAGAGGGACGGCGGGCTGCTCAGGGACGTCATCCCCTGTCCGGCAGGCGAAAAGTACGAAGAGACGACGGTTCTCATCAAGCCGGACATCTTCAGCATCCGCAGCGGCAGGGCGGGCAACATCATTGACATCTTCTCTAAAGCCGACCTCTACATCATTGGGGCGAAGGTGCTCCGGATGAGCGTGGCGCAAGCCGAGGAGTTTTACGGGCCGGTGAGGAATACGCTCTGCGAAAAGCTGCGGGGGCCGGTGACGCAACGGATGCGGACCTCCCTCGAGAACGAGTTTTCCTGCGCCATACCGGATGACGTCGCCGAGGGGATCGGAGAGAAACTGCACCGCATCGTTGCGGAAGGGCAATTCAACAAGATCGTCAAATTCATGACGGGAAGGGACAGGACAAAGCTCTCCGCGGAGGAGAAGAACGCGCCGGGCCTCGTCCGCTGCCTCGCCCTCGTCTATCAGGGAGTGGACGCGGTAAAAAAAATCCGGGCGATCATAGGGACGACCGATCCTGGGAAGGCGGAGGTCGCGACCGTCCGCAAGGAATTCGGCAGGGACGTTATGGTCAATGCGGCCCATGCCTCCGATTCGCCGGCGAACGCACGGAGAGAGATGAATATCATCCGATTCGACGAGGATGATATAAGCCCGCTTGTCGCCGGGCACCTCGGCGATGGGGCGCAAACTGGAGATCGAGCTTGAATGAGAGAGGAAACGTTTTCGAGGCTTATCTCGGCAGTGGAGCCATCGCAGACGCTTGCCATCGACAGCGCGGCTAAAGCCCTGCGCGCAGCGGGCAAGGACGTGGTCGGATTCGGGGCCGGCGAACCCGATTTTGACACCCCGGAGAACGTCAAGGAGGCCGCGCGCGAGGCGATGGCCCGGGGGCAGACGAAGTACACTCCGGTCGCCGGGACTCTCGAACTCAGGAAGGCGGTCGCGGCGAAGCTGCTCCGTGATAATGGGGTGCGCTACGAGCCGGACCAGATCGTCGTCTCCTGCGGGGCCAAGCACGCGCTCTATAACGCCGTACGGGTCATCTGCAATCCAGGGGATGAGTTTATCATCGTCTCTCCATACTGGGTGACTTATCCCGCGCAGGTGGTCATGTCCGGGGGAGTGCCGGTGTGCGTGGAGAGCTCCGCCAAGGACGGCTTCCGCATCGATCCCGAAAAAATAAGGGGCGCGGTGACGAAAAGGACGAAGGCCATCATCCTCAACAGCCCGAGCAATCCCACCGGTTGGGTGGCGAGCAGAGAGGAGTTGGCCGCGATCGCCGGGATTGCGTGCGAGCGGGGGTTGTATATTATTGCTGATGAGATCTACGAGAAGATAATCTACCCCCCGGCCGCACACGTGAGCATCGCATCGCTCGGCGAGGGGGTCAAGAAGCGGACGATCCTTATCAACGGCCTCTCCAAGTCCCACGCGATGACGGGATGGCGCATCGGGTACCTTGCCGCGGCGCCGGAGATCGCCAAGCTCGCCGATAGGCTCCAGAGCCATTGCACCTCAAACCCGGATTCCATCGCCCAGGCGGCCGCCCTGGAGGCGTTGAACGGCGACCAGGGCTTCGTGGCAATGATGGCGGAAAAATTCCGCGAGCGCCGCGACTACATCGTCTCTCGGTTGCGGGCGCTCCAGGGCGTCACGTGTTACAATCCGATGGGAGCGTTTTATGCATTTCCCGACATCTCGGCGTTCGGTCTAAGCTCCGCCGAGTTTGCCACGCGGTTGCTGAAGGAGGCGCTCGTGGCGGTGGTCCCAGGGAACGCCTTCGGCGCGGATGCGCACATCCGGCTCTCGTACGCCACATCGATGGAGAATATCAAGAAGGGAATGGATAGGGTGGAGGAGTACATCGGAAGAAAATCCCAAATCCAAAATCCCAAATCCCAAAACTAAGGAGAAATGTCCCCCGACTACGCCGAGGCTCCGTTGGGCAGGCAAATCCCAAAAGTACGAATCCCAAGTGACAAATGACAAAATGTCATTGCGAGCGAAGCAATGACCGGGCAGCTTATTACTCGATTGCTCTAACCTGATCTATTTATCAACTTTGATCGGCCGATAAATACTTACTGTAGCGCAAATAGTTATGCAAAACTGCCAACATCCCGCACCAGACTAGTCGGTGCGGGGCTAAGATTATGTCAGACAAGATAACGCTTTCCTCGGATGGTTCGCTGCAAGTCCCCGATCGGCTGGTACTTCCTTTTATCGAAGGCGATGGGGTGGGGCCGGAGGTCTGGAAGGCCGCCCGCCTCGTCATCGATGCCTCGGTCGAGAAGGCATATCGCGGCGCCCGTGCGATCACATGGAAAGAGATCTATGCGGGTGAAAAGGCCGTACGCCGTTCAGGCAAGCATTCCTCCTCCCCCTCGGATGGGGAATGGAAGGGTGGGGGGGATTTACTCCCCTCCGAAACCCTTAGAGAAATAGAAGCCCACCACGTCGCCATCAAGGGCCCGCTCACCACGCCGGTGGGCGGCGGCTACCGCTCGGTAAACGTCTCACTTCGCCAGGCCCTCGACCTCTACGCCTGCGTCCGCCCGGTGAGGTATTTCGAGGGCGTCCCATCGCCGATGAAGCATCCTGAAAAGCTCGATGTCGTCATCTTCAGGGAGAATACCGAGGATGTCTACGCTGGGATCGAATGGCCCGCGGAGAGCCCTGAGGCAACGGAGCTCGCGGCGTTTATCAAGAATCGCTTTGGGAAGGAAATTCGTCCCGGTTCGGGTCTGGGTTTAAAACCGATTTCCGAGGAAGGGAGCAAGCGCCTCGTGCGCATGGCGATCCGCTACGCATTGGCCAATGGCAGGACAAGCGTCACGCTGGTCCACAAAGGCAACATCATGAAATGGACGGAGGGGGCGTTTCGCGAGTGGGGGTACGAGGTGGCGGATGAGTTTGGAGGGCAGGTGGTGAGGGAAGGAGAAAACCCCAAATCCCAAATCCCAAATCCCAATGAGGAGTTGAATAAGCCGGCGGACAGGCAACCCCCAAATCCCGATAATAATATAGTAGTTATTAAAGACCGCATTGCGGATTCGATGTTCCAGCAGCTCATCCTCCGCCCCGATGAATATGACGTGATCGCCACCACGAACCTGAATGGCGACTATCTCTCGGACGCCTGCGCCGCGCAGGTGGGGGGGCTCGGCATGGCCCCCGGCGCCAACATCGGCGACGGGGTCGCGGTCTTCGAGGCGACGCATGGGAGCGCGCCCAAACACGCGGGGCAGGATAAGGTGAATCCCTCGTCCCTCATCCTGTCCGGTGTAATGATGCTCGAACATATCGGCTGGACGGAAGCCGCCGCGCTCATAATACAGGCTCTTCAGAAAACCATCCTTTCAAAAATAGTCACCTATGATCTCGCCCGCCAAATGGACGGCGCCCGTGAGGTGAGCTGCAGCGCATTCGCCGAAGCGGTGGCCGGCGATCTCGTGTCCTGACCGACCTGTGAGAAGGTGTGAAAAAATTGAGACCTTGTCATTGCGAGGAGCGTAGCGACGAAGCAATCTCGTTCCGAATCCCAGCACGAAGGGCACAACGCGGACGTGAAATATATTTTTTGAGCACCTGATTGCCCTGAACCCGCCCTCTCGCCTGCCCCCGGAATGGCAGATAGGGTTGCGCTACGTTGAACTGGCGAGGATATTTCCTGTGAAATCGGCTCAACGACTAATATCTGCATCATTACCGCTTGTCTACTTGGCCATTCTCGCACCAATTTATCTTTGTGGCATAACCCCAAACGCGAGCACACTTCTTTTTCACATGGCCAACGCTATTGTGCTATTAGCCATATCGTTATCAATAGATTCTAATCCTGTCCATCGATTCAGCGAATGGTGCAGCCGCCATGCAACCGCGATCCTGGCTGTTATGGTTTGTGGTGTCGCAGTTGTTTTCTCTGTTTTGAATTACCTCAAATTCATCAACTATGGTTTTATCGGAGGGGACTTTGCAAGGTTCATACAAGGTTTCTACTCAACAACCTATCGGCGTCAACTGTTCACAAATTCTTATGAGCCCATGCATTTTGGTATCCATTTTAGCCCATTCCTATTTGTTCTTTGTCCTGTCTATCGGCTTTGTCCTCACCCTTTGGTGCTAATCTTTGCGAAAGTTCTCGCGCTCTCTCTCAGCATGATCCCCATTTATCTGATTGCTCGTGATGCTCTTTCAAAAATGGCCGCCCTCATCATTGCTGGTAGTTATCTGATGGCACCCGCCGTATGGAACCAATTTTTATTCGAATTCTACGAGCTCCAATTCGCCCCGCTTATTATCGGATTGTGTCTGTACTATTTCCTAAAAAAGAAGAAGGCTTTTTTCTTTTTATGTCTTTTCGTGCTCATATCGATACGGGAAGAAATGGGTTTATTTGCTATAGCGCTGGGGGTCTATGCCGCTATTTTAAGACGGGAAGCATCATGGTCTATCCCACTGCTCATCATTGGGATTACTTCAATCATCGCCTCGTATTTCTTCATAATCCCCTACTTTAACCCGTCAGGCAAATACCAAACTGTTTTAATCACGGGCCAAGCCAGTAAGTTGACACCTTTTGCCTTATGCGAGAATCTGATCAACCTGGAAAATATAAAGTATATCTATTTTCTACTTGCGCCGGTTCTAATCGTATTGCCATTTTTAAATCCTTCGTGCATCTTCAGCATTCCATTTATCGCAGGCGTTTTCTTATCCGGCAAATTTCTGACCAAGTGGATCGGCTATCACTACCATGCTTTCACCATGGTTACCCTATTTACAAGCTGTATACTATCGCTGCATCATTTTGCATCCCGGAAGTCCTCTGATAAAAACCCCGGAGATTGCGTGTCTCTCTGTAATCTCTGCGCTCTGCTCATGCTGTTTATTGCCATATCTCTGACGTGTTATCAGTTCATACCTTCCTTTAAAAATGAAATCATGGCTCCCTACGGGTGGGATAATTCGGTACCTCTTGCCGAGTATAAGAAGGCGCTGACCGAGGCAATCACACTAATCCCCTCCCAAGCCAGCGTTGCAGCGCCACGATATACAGCCCCCCATCTTGCCAATCGGGATCATCTATGGTGTGACCTTCCAGGAGAGTTACCCGACTACGTACTCATTGACAAAAACACGAAAGATAAAGCGACGATTAACCGTTTGAATAAGAGATTTTTTGATAACGGCTTTTATCTATCTGGGTACAGGAGCGTATATTGCCGGAATGGGATATCCGTATATAGAAAAGAAGCTGAGATTAAATAATAATTTCCACTATGGAGGAACTGCTTATGCGAAGCCCAGTTGCGAAAGTCAGGCCGACTCAAAACCTGTTCGGTATCTTTGCCCTGTTATGCATCTGTTTTACTTTATTTGGAGCGCTAAATGGGGGCAAGGCACTCGCGGAAGATGGTACGCCATATAATGGGCCACATTATGTTCCGGGCGTAATCCAGTCTGAGGATTTCAATAGCGGCGCCTTAAGCATATCATGCAAATACCGCTGGGAATAGCGGTGGCGCCTACAGGACAGATACCAATGTTGATATTTACAATGATGGCACGAGGATTTATACGGTAAGCACTGAAGCATCAGAAAATCGCTGGGAATTCCAGAAATATACAAATAATAGTTTTTGAGCACCTGATCTACCTGATTGCCCTGAAGCCGCCCTTTCGCATTTGCCTTCGCGCATTGCCTTGCCATGATTATTGTGCTAAATTTGTCATTAACGAAAGAGTAAACAATACATCCCGGAGGGCTTTAATGAAACACGTCTGGTATCTAACGCTCGTTGTTCTTCTTATCTTGTCGTTTTCTCCTCTCTTCGGTAAGGATGCCCGCAGTGATGCGTTGGTGACGTATATACGCCTCACCCCTCGCGCCTATGCGCGCACTTCCACGGGGCAGATGAGTTCCGTCATCGACTATGGCGGTTTTATCTGGGCAGAGGCGAGCGACGCACAGATGGAGTCTATGCGGCAGAAAGGGATTCCATTTGAAACTCAGCCGTATGCCACGCAAATCAGGCTGCAAAACTACATTATCGATACCTGTACCGGTGAGCCGTCCATCCCCGCGAATTTGCGTCAGAGCCCGTCGTCGGGAAAAGCGGGATTGCACTTGGTGCAGTTTGCAGGGCCTCCGCGCGATGAGTGGTTGGCCGGAGTGGAACAAGCTGGTTTACAGGTGCTCCAGTACGTTCCACAAAACGCATACCTCGTGTGGGGCGCCCAGGATCGGTTAGATTCCATGCAAGGTACGGCTTCAATTCGCTGGACAGGGGCATTCCAACCGGCGTACAAGGTTGCCGCCGCTCTCTTTGATAGGACCGGCCTTATCGAGAATGTCAATGTGCTCATCTACGACGATGGCGGAGCCCGGGAGACCATAGAGACGATCAAAGGGATGGGCGCACGCTACGTTCAGGAGTTTCCCGTGCCGGTATTGCGTCATGGGCGGCTCGTCGATGCCGTATTTGCCATCGACCGGTCCCTTTTGGAAAATGTGGCGCAATTACCGAGGGTCCTTCAGATCGACTATTGCTCGCCAGTCCCCGGTTTCGATGATGAGGTGAGCGACCAGATCGTCGTGGGGGACTACAGCGGCGGGGTGCCATTTACCGGATACAATAGCTGGCTCACGGCTCACGGCGTCGATGGCAGCGGTGTGATCTACGCCGATGTGGACACGGGGTGCGACACAAACAATAGCGCAACCGCCCACCAGGATATCCGCGGACGGATCGCCGCTTTTGTGAGCTATTCGGGAAGCCCGACCACTGACACCGACGGGCACGGCACGCACACGGGGGGCATTATCGCGGGCAATGCCACGCTCGGAGACATTGATGCTAACGGTTTCCTCTTCGGGCTGGGGATGGCGCCTAGCGCTCAACTTTTAGTACAGAACGCCCTTGCTGGAAGCAGTTGGCCTCCCAGCGGGGGATGGCAACAACTGAGCAAGGATTCCGTTTTAAACGGCGCGGTGGGTTCCAGCAACAGTTGGTATACGGGCGCATACGGCGCGCAGGGATATTCGTCCGCATGCGTGACGCATGACCGCATGGTGCGCGATGCTAATTTCGACACGCCCGACGTCGCCGAGCCGATCATCATGGTTTTCTCGGCGGGAAATAATGGCTCAGGCGCCTCCACCATCACCGAGCCTAAAGAGGCCAAGAACCTCATCGTAGTCGGCGCATCGGAGAATTACCGTACCGACAACCCGCTCGGATCGGGGTGCGGCGCTTCCAGCAATATCAATAACGTTGTAAGCTTCTCTAGCCGCGGCCCGTGTCTCGATGGGCGGCTGGCCCCCACGCTTGTCGCGCCCGGTAGTGACGTGGCATCGCTCCGTTCATATACGGGATCCTATTCCGGTTGCGGGCAGCTTGTCACCGGGCATACGGATTACGTATACATGAGTGGGACGAGCATGGCATGCCCCATGGTCTCGGGTGGCGTCGCCCTCGTCACGCAGTGGTGGAAAGGATTCAACTCAGACAGCGCGCCAAGCCCGGCCATGGCTAAAGCGTTGCTGGTGAATGGGGCGACCGATATGGGAACGGAGGATATCCCCAATAACAACGAAGGGTGGGGGAGGATGAATCTGGACAACGTCATCGATAACGGGGAGGACATGTTCTATCTCGACCAGACCTATACCTTCACGGAATCGGGTCAGACGTGGCAGGTCGGCGGTAACACGTCGGATCCCGCCAAGCCGCTCAAGGTCACCCTCGCGTGGACGGATGCCCCTGGCACTGCGGGTGGCAATGCCTGGGTAAACGACCTCAATCTTGAAGTGGACGTCGGTGGTACCACCTACAAGGGGAACGTTTTCTCCGGAGGCTGGTCCACAACGGGAGGCACCGCCGACTATCGGAACAATTTAGAGTGCGTCTACATCCAGAACCCGGGAGCGGCGTCTGTAACCGTCAGGGTCATTGCCGCCACCATCGCGGGAGATGGCGTCCCCTATAATGCGGACAGTACCGACCAGGATTTCGCCCTCGTCGCATATAATTGTACATTACAGCCTTCCACGCCGACCCCAACGCCGACGTATACACCCACAAGCCCCCCGACGCCCACGATCACGCCGACACCCACTCCTATCCCCCCGCTGGTCGTTCTTCCGGGAACGTTGACGACCGGCCAGCCGTTCTCGCTCTATTTGGCGTTGACGGAGGACATCACCCAGCCGTTCGATTTTTATCTTATCGCCGACACCCCGGCAGGTGAGTATATGCTTTACTTGAATGGTAAGGTTAAGAAGGGCTGCAATCCGATCTACAAGAATGTGAAGAGCTTCACTAAGGATTACATAACGACGGTCCGCCCGTCGGTAAAGATCCCTGCATCCATGAAAGGGAAGACGATCACCTTCTATGCCGCCTTTGTGCAGGCCGGAAAGCCGCCGGCCTCGCCATACATAATCCTTATGGCCGAGCAGGCGGCGGTGGTGGACTAACCCATCTCCCGCAATCGAATGGAAAATCAGCGCCGTGTCCCCGTATTGTCGGTGGCGCAGCTATGCACACAGCTTGTAGTATCGCCCCGGTACGGGCCCTTGATCGTGCAAATCGCCATCCCGGAAACACGGTTTCAAATTTTTGTGCCCGACCAAAATCGTAGCACATCAGTCCGTATCATTTTCCTGTCCAAGCAGTTCCTGCAACATACCGGAAAATCCATCATCCATTTTATATGGATGAAATATGGATGATTTTTGAGTGTTGTGGAATTCAGCGGGTTGTTGGATAATTCTTTATTCACGATGGATTGTCATTTCAGGAGATAGGAGATTCCATACAAATAGAAAATAAGAGCTGAGCGGATGTTTCAGCGCTGCTTAGGTTGCCGGTTATCTCAAAACGGACAGTTTTGACTCACAGGCCGGCGCAAAGGCACGCCCTTATAAGGGGTGTGCTGAAAGCGTTCCTGTGAGGGCATGTCCGTGCCTGAGATGGGGCGTGAGTAGGCGCACCCTTTTTTGTTGTCTGCGGTCACCTCGAATTTTGGGAGATAGGAGATTGCATCATAGAAAAATAAAACTGAACGAGTGAGTTAGCGCTGCTAAGGTTGCCGGTTATCTCAAAACGGACAGTTTTGACTCACAGGCCGGTGCGAAGGCATGCCCTCCAAGGGGTGTGCTGAAAGCGTTCCTGTGAGGGCATGTCCGTGCCCGAGATGGGGCGTGAGTAGGCGCACCCCTTTTTATTGTTTGAGGTCACCATTCGGATAACCAAAGCGATATCGCTGACTAATGCGGGGCGCCATGCAAACCTACCCCGAACGCATCGCGCTTAGGTTGCATGGTTGCCCCGCACAACATTCAAATTGGGAAGGAGACTACGAGGTAACGGGATGAGCGAGGAAGTCGGTACTATCCTGACATGCGGATGTAAAATCCTTGCGGCCGATGGGGGAATAAGTCGGTGTCCGCTACGTCTCGCCGCCCTTAGATCGTTTGGCGCGCTGACTAATTTGGAGAGAGAAGGAATCGGGGGCGGGCAATTCTAGTTACTCATAGAAACATCCAGCAAAGGGGCGGGGAGATCATCCAGAATTGAATGGATGTAGCGTTTCTTCGGGCGCCGCCTATCTCGAAACGGACCGTTTCGACTCACGGGACGGTGCAGAGGGACGCTATGAGGGGGGGGTGCTGAAAGCGTCATCCTGGGGCATGTCCGTGCCCGAGACAGGCCGTGAGTAGGCGCACCCCTTTCTCACCGGTTGCGGTCACCCTGCATTTCCTTGTAGCTGCTTGAAAGGAGCAAATCTTTACCCCTGATATTTGCCTGCTCGCAGATCTCCAGAGTGACATCGTCAAGAGGCTGACTAACGCGGGGCGCCATACAAGCCTACCCCGAACGCATCGCGCTTAGGTTGTATGGTTGCCCCGTGCAACATTTAGATCGGTAAGGAGGTTACAAGGCAAGGGATGAGCGCGGAAGTCGGTACTATCCTGACATGCGGATGTAAAATCATTGCGGCCGGACACGGAATAATTTGGTGTCCGCTGCACCTCGCCGCATCTAAATTGTTTGACGCTTTGACTAATCTGGAAAACATGGCGATTTTACTGGGCAAGATGCAACGCGCAGGGATGACCGTCTCACCTGAGATGTTCGAGGCCCTTGCCAACCATTGCAAGGTCGCCCTCGACGCCCTCGCCCAAACTAAGCCGGAGAATGGTAATTGACCCCAGGATCCAAATCCAGAGGGAATGCTAACTATTATCCACATCGTCGATCTGGACGATCCCGGCTTCCTGCAACCGGGATTGCGAGGCATGTCATTTTGAGTAATGTCTGACGCAGGCCGTTTCAGGCATTACTTGACGGGATGTCCGGCGAGCGAGTAGTGAGATTCTACCGCGCAGTAGATAAGAACTGAATGGACGATTTGGCGTTGCTTCGGGCGCCGTCTATCTCGAAACGGATGGTTTTAACTCACAGGCTGGCGCAGAGGCACGCTCTGAGAGGGGTATGCCGAAAGCGTTCTTTTGAGGGCTGTCAAGCCCGAGATGGAGCGTGAGTAAGTGTGCCCCCTTTTTATTGGCTACGGTTATCCTCGATTACTGATGGCTCGATAGCTATTTAAATCCCGAACCCCAAATAAATTCCAAGCTCCAAGGTTCCAAATAATCAAACCAGATTCGCCCACTCGGTCACTTGAAAATTTGGTTGACTGCGCTGAAATTTCAAGGTAGCTTTCGATGATTCGATGAATGGAAGAGTCCGGGCTGTTTCAGCCTCGCGCTTGTTCCGGGATGTGAAGCCCCGGCGGGCCGGCGGGTAAAACGGTCGGCATTTCGCCCGGTGTTTATCCCAATCACTCAGAATGCCAATGTGTTGCAGAAGGTGAGATTGTGAAAAAATCGTTATGGATGGTGCCGCTATTGTGCGCCGGACTCGCGCTGGCGGGCTTTGTAAAGAATAAGCTGAATGCCGATCCTATTGATGCGGCGAATAGTTTGTCCGAGGTGGCGCAGGGGGCGCCGGAAAGGCATCCGATCATGCGCCCCGACCGTGAAACGTTCCAGAAATGGATAGCATCCTACGAGAACGCCCCGTTGGCGCACATAAATCCTTACCTTACTGAGGGCAGCCTGGGCTCGTACAGCGTTCTTTCGCATCTTAAATACACACCCAGTGAGAGGGATCAGGGGTATTGCGGCAACTGCTGGGCGTGGGCTGGGACGGGCTGCATGGAAGTTGCCCTTGATGTTCAGGAGGGCATTTTCGACCGCCTATCGGTGCAGTACATAAACTCCTGCGAATCGTCGGTAATCGGTAAGACGTGCTGCAGTGGCGGATGGCTGTACGAAGTCGCTGACTTTTACACCACCACGGATAGAGCCGTCCCGTGGACCAACACTAACGCCGAGTGGCAGGACTGGGACGCTTCTTGCGACACGGCATGCGGGTCCATCGGTCTTGACCCCTTTTATGGGGTGACTTCAATCACTCAGCAGGTCGTATCCACCCAGATAAACAACGATTCTAAGGCGATCCAAAACATAAAGAACGTTCTCAACCAGAATAAGGCGGTATGGTTCAGTTTTTTTATGGCGACGGATTCCGGTGGAGCGTGGACCGCCTTCCGTAATTTCTGGAATAACCAGTCTGAAGACGCGCTTTGGGACTTCACGCCTTACGCCGGCCAGACATGGGTTGATGGGGGAGGGCACGCGGTATTGTGCGTGGGATATGACGATTCCGACGCGGATCCGGCCAAGCGCTATTGGATCATGGTGAATAGCTGGGGAATAACCGACAACCGTCCCAACGGCATATTCAGAGTGAAGATGCAGATGGATTACGACATGTTTTTTAATGATGGGGGCAATTTATACTATATGCTGTACTGGCAGAACCTGGCCGTCGAATTCGGCGAGCTACCACTTACACCGACGCCGACCGTGCCCCCATCTGAGACCCCCACCGTTACGCCCACGGGAACGCCGACGAGAACGCCCACGATTACGTCGACGCCGACTCCGACCCAGACGAGGACACCCACGATTACCTCGACGCCGACGGGGATCCCCACCGAGACACCGACAAATACACCCACGAGCACCCCGACAAGAACGCCGACCGGAACGCCTACACTATCTCCTACGCTGACTCCTACTCCGTCGGAGACGCCAACAGCAACGCCGACAATGACACCAACCGGGACCCCGACGACGACCGGGACACCGACTGATACACCAACGATGTCTCCTACGTCGACACCTAGCAGGACCCCGACTGAAACACCTACAGAGACACCCATACCGACATCGACCCCTACGATAATCACGGCGCCAACGGTGACGCCGACAAAAACTCCGACACCAACTGCAACATCCACGGGAACGCCCACGGAGACGCCAACCATCGTCCCCACTCAGACACCTACGGAGACGTCTACCGAAACGCCAACTGAAACACCGACGGAGACACCAACAGAGGCCCCCACTGAGACTCCTACCGGCACGCCCACGAAGACACCGACCAGAACTCCGACGGAGACGCCTTCGCCGACATCGACCCCAACCATGACCCCGGTGCCGACAGTGACGCCTACCGTGACACCGACTCAAATCCCGACGGAGACACCCACAGAAACGCCAACCGAAACCCCGACTGAGACCCCTACCGAGACGCCGACTGAAACCCCTAGCGGAACAGTTAGCCCAACTCCGACTATGACGCCAACCGATACACCTTCTCAAACACCGATGCTGACACCCACGATAACGCCA
>CAYWRA010000051.1:0-18159 GCA_964460305.1 uncultured bacterium | reverse complement strand
GGTCTTTGAAAACAATATTTATATGTCATCGTATTTATGACAGAGTGTACTTAGGAACACGGGATGCGTCACGTATCCGGTCCTACCGCTCAACAGCATCATTTTTATCGGGGCGTCGGTTCTGCTCATTATGCTTTGGAGAAGGCGTCTCTATCGCGCCCTGTTGATATTCACCCTCCTGCTGTACCTGCTTCCATTCACCGTGATCAAGTACACCGCGATCAGATATTTTCTATGCGCGCTTTCCGGCGTCGCATTGATTACGGGGCTCGGCCTCTATGAGTTGTCCCTGCGCTACAGGAAGACGGCCATAGCGCTCCTTGCCGTCTACTGCGGCGTCAACGTATTCTACCTCTGTGCCGATTTTTTCATTCCGTTCGCCCGCACGGGCGGCATCTGCGTCCTCTTCAAGTTGGGAAATCTGATAGAGGCGAGCCACCACTTGGTGCGCAGCGACGTCCTCTACGAGTGTCTGGATAAGGACGTCCCGGTGATTGTGTGTCCGGAACCCTTTATAGCGCGCAACATCCAGTTTTATGATTTGACGCAGGGGCGGTTCAAGACTATAACCGATGACATCAGAGAAGATTATGACGATTTTTATTTCATCGACTATGCGAGCAGTAAGTTGGGGATAGTAATAGATCCCATGATGTTTCCGGCTTACCAGATTACGAGGGAGTGCAGTGGGTTGAAGAATTTCGTGGTTTATCGCTTTCGAAAAAGATGGACAGGATCCACAGAAAAGTAATAATAAGCCTAAAATAGCCCTATGTTTCGGAAATAGCTTGTTGACAAGAAAGGGTGTTTTAAGCTACTTTATCCACGCGTTGCCTAAATCATGGCCGGGGAGAGACGATGAAAATCTATATCAACGGGAAATTCTACTCAAAGGAAGATGCGACAATCTCCGTTTACGACCATGGACTCCTCTATGGAGACGGCGTATTCGAGGGGATCCGGGCATACGGCGGAAGGGTTTTTAAACTAAAGGAGCACATCGACCGTCTTTTTGAGAGCGCGAAGGCCATCATGCTCAAAATCCCCCTCACCAGGGAAAAGCTCATGGAGGACGTGACGCGCACCGTCGACGTCAACGGCCTCAAGGACGCGTACGTAAGGCTTGTGGTGACGCGTGGGCCGGGGACGCTGGGCCTTAACCCGTTTAATTGCAGCGCCCCCCAGGTCATCATCATTGCGGACAAGATCGTGCTTTATCCAAAGACGTTTTATGAAAACGGATTGAGCGTGATCACGGTGCCTACGCAGCGGAATCTGGCTGAGGCGATCAATCCGAGGATTAAATCGCTGAATTATCTCAACAACATCATGGCGAAAATCGAGGCGATCAACTCCGGCGTCCACGAAGCGATAATGCTCAATGCCCAGGGCTACGTGGCGGAGTGCACCGGGGACAACATCTTCGTCGTGAAAAAAGGCATTGTCAAAACGCCGCCGCTCTACATCGGCGTCCTTGAAGGGATCACGCGCGACGAGATCATCTCCCTTGCCAGAAACTTCGGCGTCGAGGTTGTTGAGACGGTCTTTACCCGCCATGAAGTATTCAATGCGGATGAGTGCTTCCTTACCGGGACTGCAGCAGAGATTATCCCAGTGGTAAAGGTTGACGGTCGCCCCATCGGCAATGGCAGGCCCGGGAAGCTCACGAGGCGCCTGATGACCGCCTTCCACGAATCGGTGCGCCGCGAGGGCGTCGCCTAGGGGACGGTTCTCTCGTTCCACCTGCAATACAGCAAGTTACAGCTCGTATATTTTAGCAATGGCCGTTGATGCCGGCAGCTTCTACAGATCCTACATTATCCGCCACTCCGGGTTCAAGCTCATTTCAGGGCCAAAACTCATTCTGGACGGCAATCCCCTTTTATAGTATTATGCGCCAACTTTTTAGTCTGGATTATTCACAATATTGATATCGCGAATAATCCAGATTAGTTCGTGAGTAACGCCAACATGGAGGAACGGCAATGGGAAAAAGAGTGTACAACTTCTATGCTGGGCCGGCGACGCTGCCGCTAGCGGCGTTGAAGGAGGCCAAGGGGGAATTCCTCGATTTTCGCGGGACGGGGATGTCGGTGTGCGAGATAAGCCACCGGGCAAAAGATTTCCAGGCGGTGATCGACGAGGCGACCGCGCTCATCAAGGAAGTCTATGCGCTCCCCGCGCATTTTCACGTACTCTGGCTCCACGGGGGGGCGTCGACGCAGTTCTTTCACGTTCCATGGAATCTGGCGCTCGATGGCCGGCCAATGGCGTACGTCGACACCGGCGCCTGGGCGTCCGGGGCGATAAAAGAGGCGAAGTTCTTCGGTGAGGTCAAGGTGGTCGCATCCTCGGAGGACGCCAATTTCTCGTACATTCCCCGAAAATTCGAAGTGGGCTCTGACGTTTCGTACCTGCACATCACGTCAAACGAGACGATCGGCGGCATCGAGTGGATCGAATTTCCGGACACGGGCGCCGTTCCCCTCGTGGTGGATGCCTCATCCGATTTCCTGAGCCATCCCATCGATTGGACGAGCGTCGGCCTCCTCTATGCCGGCGCGCAGAAGAACCTCGGCCCCGCCGGGGTAACGGTGGTGATCATCAGGAACGATCTGGTGGAGCGCGCGCGCGCTAAGAAGCTCCCCACGATGGTTTCCTACGCTACGCACGTCGACAAGGGCTCCATGTACAATACGCCGCCATGCTTCGCGATCTACCTATCGATGCTCGCGCTGAGAGACCTCAAGAAGAAGGGCGGCATTGGTTACGTCGAGAAGGTGAATAAAAGGAAAGCCAAAATCCTCTACAAGCTCATCGACGATTCGAACGGTTTCTATAGAGGCGTCGTCCGGCCGGATTCGAGGTCCCGGATGAACGTGACCTTCCGTTTGCCGACCGAGCAGCTTGAGGAGAAATGCGTCGCCGAGGCGAAGGCGAGGGGGCTTATGGGTCTCAAGGGGCACCGAAGCGTCGGCGGAATGCGCGCCTCCCTTTACAATGCCATGCCGCTCAAGGGAGTCAAGGCGCTGGTGGAATTCCTCGCCGAGTTCCAGAAGGCAAATTCGTAACGCGCCGGTATAAGGTTGAAATCACGGGGGCGGGGTATGACATACCCCGCCCCTGTGGTTTTACCGGCCCCACGAAGAAAAGGGCGATCAGCGCAATCGTGATGAGACTGATCGCCCTCCCCGCAAGGAAAGTGCGCGGCCGATAGCGCATTTCGATCCTGTGTTTCCCCGCATTGATCGGGAGATACCGGAAGAGGCAGTTTGCGCGGCCGATCCGGACCGGCCGTCCATTGTCCGTAGCCTCCCATCCCGGATACCAGATCTCACCCTGTTTCCCAAGCATACCGGTTTTCTCGCTTGTTATAGCCATTTCCAACTGATACAATATCACCATTTTAGAGACATGTATGACGAATATCGAGAAGATGATAAAGGTAGCCCGCGGTAAGAGCAGGGCCGATGTCGTCCTCAAGAACGGAAGGGTCGTAAACGTCTACTCCGGCGAGATATACGAGGCGGACGTCGCGATCCTCGAGGACAGGGTGATCGGCCTCGGCGACTACAGCGGCGTCAAGGAGTACGACCTTAAAGGGAAGATCTTGGCGCCCGGTTTTATCGACAGCCACATCCATCTCGAAAGCTCGATGGTGACCGTGCCGGAGTTTGCGAAGGTGGTCGTCCCCCTCGGCACCACGTCGGTGGTGAGCGACCCCCACGAGATCGCCAACGTCATGGGGCTCGACGGCGTCAACTACATGCTCAAATCGAGCAAGTACAATCCCCTCAATGTGTACGTGATGATCCCCTCCTGTGTCCCCTCCTCTTCCCTCGAGACCTCCGGCTCCGAGCTCAGGGCGACGGATATCTTTTTTTTCCTCAGGCAGGATTGGATCCTCGGCCTCGCCGAGGTGATGGATTATCCGGGGGTGTTGAAGGGCGATCCTAACATCCTGGATAAGATCAAGATCGCTGGGCGAAAGGTCATCGACGGCCACGCCCCCGGGCTTAGAGGCAAGGATCTCTGCGCCTACGCCGGCATGCGCATCAGCTCGGATCATGAATGTTCGACGCCCGAGGAGGCCATGGAGAAGCTCCGGCTGGGGATGACGGTTATGATACGGGAGGGAGGGCTGGCCAAAAACATGGAGGCGCTGCTCCCCCTTGTCACTCCGCAGACGATCTATCAGTTCACGCTGTGCACGGATGATCGTCATCCCCAGGACCTCATCGATGAGGGGCACATGAATGCCCTGATCAAGAAAGCGATCCGTTTGGGGCTGGATCCCGTCTCGGCCATCCGGTTGTGCACCATCAACGCCGCCAGGCATTACGGGCTGGAGAACCTTGGAGCGATTGCGCCGGGGAAAATCGCGGACATTGTGGCGCTCGACAATTTCGAGGATTTCAACGTCGAGATGGTGTTCAAGAACGGCGCGCTCGTGGCGAAGGAGGGGAAATTGCTGCCGCAGGTCGTCGCCATGATGCGGCCGGCGGAATCCCTCCGGGGTTCGATCAATATCCAGTGGCTCAAGCCCGAGTATTTTGAGATCCCCGCGAAGAGGGGCAAGTGCCGTGTGATCGGATTGATGCCGAACCAGCTCATCACCAGGCAGGAGATGCTCAAACCCAAGGTGATAGGCGGCAAGGTGGTCGCCGACACCGAGCGGGACATCCTCAAGCTGGTGGTTGTGGAGCGGCACCACTCGTCATCGCACATCGGCCTGGGGCTCGTCCAGGGCTTCGGTCTAACCAACGGCGCGATCGCCTCCTCCGTCGCTCATGACTCGCACAACATCATCGCGGTCGGGACCAACGACGCCGACATCATGGAGGCGGTGGTCAAGATCAGAAAGCTCCAGGGGGGATTTACGGTCGTGGTCGAGGGGAAGCTGGTGGCGAGCCTCGCTCTGCCGATCGCCGGCCTCATGTCCACCAAATCGGTCGAGGAAGTAAAGGAAGAGATCAAAAATTTGATCGGGGTGACGCACACGATGGGCTGTACGCTGGACGATCCGTTTATGATGCTCTCCTTCCTTGCGCTGCCGGTTATCCCCGAATTAAAGCTCACCGACAAGGGGCTTGTGAAGGTATCCGAGCAGAAGGTCATCCCGCTTTTTGCTCAGAAGAAGTCGTAGATCTTGAACCACGTCCCCCCTCCCGGCGTACGCACAGCAGAAAGGGTATCATCTACCATGGAATTCGATTCGGAAAAAATATTTCGATCCGCTCGCGACCTCGATGGCGACGTTGCCAGAACGCTAAGCGAGCTTATTGGGATATGGAGCCCAAGCCGCGGCGAGGCGGCGGCGATCGAGTATGTTGCGGCAAGGATGAGAGGGCTCGGTTTTGACGAGGTGCGGGTGGATGCGATGGGGAACCTCATCGGCCGGATCGGTAGCGGGCCGTCCGTTCTCGCCTTCGATGCCCACGTCGATATCGTCGATGTTACCGACGAGGTTGAATGGGCCCATCCTCCGTACGGCGGGCAGCGGGATGGGGATTTCATCTACGGTCGGGGCGCCTGCGATCAGAAGGGAGCCATCGCGAGCCTACTCGCCGCCGCTAGACTGATCAAGACCTGCGCCCCCGCCGATAACTGCACGATATACGTTGCGATCACCGTTCAGGAAGAGGATTGCGAGGGTCTTTGCTGGTGTCATCTCATCGAATCTGAGGGATTGAGGCCGCATGCCGTCGTGTTGACCGAGCCGAGTTCCCTGAAGATCGCCCGCGGGCAGAAGGGGAAGGTGCAGATGGAGGTCGAGACGAAGGGCGTCGCAAGCCACGGGAGCGCTCCAGAGCGGGGTGAGAATGCCATTTACAAGATGGCGCCGATCATCGCCGGCATAGAGAAGCTCAATCCGAAACTCAAGGCCGTGCCACCCCTGAAAAAGGGTACGGTCGTGGTTAGCAGAGTGGAGTCCAGCGCCCCATCGGTTTGTTCGGTGCCTGAGGCGTGCCATATCCATCTTGACAGGCGAATGACGGCGGGTGAGACGAAGGAACAGGTTGTGGAGGAGATAGCGGAGATCGCCAAGCCCTGGGGGGGGCGGGTGTCCGTCTCCCTATACGAAGGTGAGAGTTACAAAGGGCTGAAGATGAGGCGAGAGGAATATTATCCGGCCTGGCTCACCCCGGAAGACGAACCGATCGTCAAGGCGGCGGTGGATGCCTACAGGTCTCTTTTCGAGAGCCCCGGCGAGGTCATTGTGTGGGATTTCAGCACGAACGGCGTCGCCACGAGCGGCATCCACGGCATCCCAACCATCGGTTTCGGTCCCGGAGACCCGGCAATGGCGCACGTGCGGGACGAGCGTGTCCCCGTCGAGCACCTCGTGCGCGCCGCAGCGTTTTACGCCGCGCTCCCGTCGTTCTTTTGCCGCGTATCCGGGAGGTGAAACATTAGATTGGGTTTCACCACGGAGGAGCAATTTTCACAAAGAGTAAAAGAGGGGGGAGAGAAGAGAGTGGTTGCATCCACGTCCCGAAGGGATCCCTTCGGGAGATTTCACAGATTACACGGATGAGGGGCTAAACGACAATGACAAAATTCAAATGACCAAACTTCAAGGGGTTTTGCCATTTGTCATTTCTGCTGCGGTTGGTGCATGGAATCGGGTCAGGGCTCTATGAGGAACTTCCCTGATAGGGTACAATAGTGCTGGTTGGGGATGGAAGAAGCAAGCCTCCCTACGCATCTGATGGAGATGGATTGTACAAGAAAGGAAAATGTAATGGGGGATAGGGTGCTGGTTACCGGCGGCGCCGGGTTCATAGGTAGCAATCTCGTCGCCGACCTGGCTGGAAGAGGCCAAAGGGTCGTCGTGTACGATAACCTCTCGCGGAAGGGTACCGCGATGAACCTCGCGTGGCTGAAAGAAACCCTCGGCGACCGGATCGAGTTTGTCGAGGCCGACGTTTGCGACTTCGACTCGCTGCGGAGAGCGGCGTCCGGGGTTCGAGCGATCTACCACCTCGCCGCCCAGGTTGCGGTGACGACGTCGGTCACCGACCCGAGAACCGATTTCCAATCCAACGCCATCGGTGCGTTCAACGTCCTCGAAGCGGCGAGGCTCAGCGGGGAAAGGCCCATCCTGGTCTTCACGTCCACGAACAAGGTATACGGCGGCATGGAGGATCTCCGCGTCGAGGAGGATAAGACGCGATATCGTTTTGCCGGACAGGTTGATGGGGTTTCCGAGGAAAGGCCTCTGGACTTCCATTCTCCCTACGGCTGCTCCAAGGGCGCCGCGGACCAGTACGTCAGGGATTATGCGCGCATATACGGGTTGCCGACGGTGGTTTTCAGGATGTCGTGCATTTACGGGCCGCGCCAGTTCGGCAACGAGGACCAGGGATGGGTGGCGCATTTCCTTATCTCCGGCCTAATGGGGCGCCCCCTGACGGTCTACGGCAACGGCAAACAGGTGCGTGACATTCTCTACGTGGGCGACCTCCTGCGTGCGTTCCGCGCCGCTGTGGAAAGCATAGAGACCATACGCGGCTCGATCTACAATATCGGCGGAGGGAAGAACAATACCCTCTCTCTCCTGGAGCTGCTCGATCTGATGAGAAGCAGATATAACTGTCGCGTATCACCGTTATTCGCCGACTGGCGCCCAGGCGACCAACCGATCTACGTGAGCGACATCCGCAAGGCGAAAAGGGAATTGGAATGGGAACCGGCGGTGGGATGCAGCGAGGGGGTGGACATGCTGCATCGCTGGATCCAGGCCAATGAGAAGATGTTTTGAGCCACGGACGTTCGGCGGATGGGGCGGATTAATTTCAACCACGCCCCAAAGAGGCCCCTTCGAGGGGAACGCAATTGGATTGGAATCCAGAATACAGAATCCAGAAGATAGAGTTCGGGAGTCAGTATTCTGAATTCTGGCTACTGGATCCTGGCTTCCATGTATTTTGTCATTTGTCATTTGGTATTTATTTGGGGTTTGCCTGCCCGCAGCGCTCTCGCTTGCGAGGCGGGCGGGGGGTTTGGGATTTCTTTTTGGCGGTGTACAGATGACGTGAGTGTCGTGAATGAAGATGTTGTGGATCACCGATGATTTCCTGCCGCACCTCGGAGGCTCGCGCCTCCTCTATTACCACACGATAAAATGTTTTAGTCCTGGAGAAGCAACCGTCCTCACAAAGCGCCGTCCGGGCTGGCGCGAGTTCGACGGGGAAGAGTCTATTCCCATCAAGAGAGGCTTTTTCAAAAGGCTCTCAATCCATCCCCTTCTGAACGAACTCCCCGTCTATGCGGAGATGGCGGCGCAGGCGGCTTACTGGGCGCTTCGCCTCCGTCCGGACGTCATTGTGTGCGGTGAGCTGTTGCCTACCGGACTTGTGGGAAGGGTATTAAGCTTGACCGGCGGTGTGCCGTACGTCGTGTATATCCATGGAGAAGAGGTTAATGTGCTTAAAAATCTCCGTGGCGAAAAGGCCGTAGCTTTCAGCGTGTTGCGCTCCGCCCATGCGGTCATCGCCACAGCGAAGCCGGCCCATGGAGAGGCTTTAAGGCAAGGGGTGCGCCCGGACCGCCTCCATCTGCTCACCCCCGCGGTTGACGATTATTTTTTCACGGCACAGCCGCGCCCCGAACGAGCCCGGAGCCGATACGGGCTGGAGGGGCGGACGGTGCTCCTTACTGTGGGGCGTCTCGTCGAGCGAAAGGGGCATGAGATGGTGATCAGGGCGCTGCCGCGTCTCCAGCGGGATTTCCCCAAGCTCGCCTATCTCGTCGTTGGGACGGGGCCGGTCGAGGAGAAGCTGCAAGTTGTCGCGCGTGAGGAGGGTGTATCGGAGTCGGTGGTGTTCGCCGGCAAGGTCTCTAGGGAGGACCTTGTCGACTGCTACGCGGCCTGCGACCTGTTTTTGATGCCCCATAGGGAGCTTTCCGATGGGGATACCGAGGGCGCTGGGATTGTTTTTCTTGAGGCCGCTGCCCTCGGCAAGCCGGTGATTGCCGGCGATTCGGGGGGGAGCGGGGACTCCGTTATCGACGGGGAAACGGGGTTCCGCGTGGACTCCACTAAGCCGGAAGAGATTGTCCGGCATGTGAGCCGGCTTCTGGGCGATCCTGCGCTCGCACGAAAGATGGGGGAGGCCGGGCGGAGCTTGGTGTTCCGGGAGAGGCGATGGGAGGATCGCGCGCGGGAGCTGCGGCGGATCTGTATGAATCTTTAGGAGCTAGAATCCAGAAGCCAGAAGACAAAGTTTAGGAGACAGTATTCAAAATTCTGGATTCTGTGTGTCATTTGGTATTTATTTGGGATTTGGGATTTCTATTAATGATCAGGGTTCTCTATATCATAGACTCGATGATTCGTGCGGGGGCCCAGACCCATGTCGCCGCCATGATCCGCGGGCATGACAAAAACCGGTTTCGACCCTATCTGCTATGCCTTCAGGAAAAAGGACCCCTCGGAGAGGTTCTGGAAGCGGAGGGATATCCAGTAACGGCGTACGGCCTGAAGCGGGTGTATGCGTTGCAGGCGGCCTGCTCGTACGCCAAATTCGTTCCGTTTCTCAAACGTGAACGTATCGACGTCGTGCATGCCTATATGTTCGCGGCCCAGATATATGGCATTCCGCCGTCCCGGCTGGCCGGCGTGCCGCTCGTGATCGCCGGCAGGCGTGATGCAGGTAAACACTGGACGGAGCCGCGGTACGTAAGGGCGCGCAGAGTGTCGAACATGCTTTCGCACCTCCAGATTGCGAACGCCGATGCAATAAAGGATTTTATCGTCGATATGGAAGGAGTTTCGCCGGGGAAGGTCAGGGTTGTCCTTAACGGCGTTGATGTTGCGAGGTTTCGGCCTGCGGTATTGCCCCCGGCGAGGGAAGAGGCGCCCTTTACCGTGGGTTACGTGGGTTCCTTGATCCGGATGAAGGAGGTGGATTTGTTACTGAGGGCGTTCGCGCGCGTCCTCCCCTCCAGCCCTCAGATGAAGCTGCATCTTGTTGGCGGTGGACCCATGGAGAGATTGCGCAGGCGGGAGGGAGAAACCGACGTCGGGTTGCGGGCGCTTGCACGGGAACTCGGGATCGTAGATCGTGTGACGTTTGCCGGCCCGAACGCGCATGTAGAGGAAGAGCTAAGGAAGATGGACGTTTTTGCGTTTCCCGCCATTCTGGAGGGGACATCGAACGCGGTCCTCGAAGCAATGGCAACGGGCATTCCCGTCATTGCTGCCGACAGCGGCGGGAATGGGGAACTGGTTGTGGAAGGGAGGACGGGATTTTTATTCCCCCCCGGAGACGAGCAAAGAATGGGCGAACTCATCGTCGACCTGATGCGAAATGAGGAGAAGCGTCGCGAAATGGGACTGGCGGCCAGGCAGCGGGTGGTGGAGCGCTTCACGGTGCAGCGGATGGTCGCGGATATGGAGCGGGTGTATATCGAGGAGCTGGGGCGGGCATGACATGGGGTAGGGGGGCACGAAGACGGGGAAAGGTGAGGCTGGTATAAAAAATTTCATTTCAGCAAGCCACGCCTTTTGGGGTTGAAAGATTTGCTATGGATACCAGGTTCAATCAATTCAAAATCGCCAGTTCTATTGTGGGGTTGCAGCTTTACTCCGCAGTCCACAAGTTCGAAGGGAAGGAATTCGTTCCAATCCGCTCGTTTGATTACAATGGTGCTTTTCAAGACATCAGTGCCAAGCTTAAAAAGCGGGGGGGAAAGCCCGGTTTCGATCAGTTGAACGATGTGGAAAGAAACGACGTCTACCTGAAGGAGAGCATCAAGATAATCTTCAACCACCCGATTAAATATTCGATTTATTGGTTAAACAACCTGCTCAATTTCTGCTTGGGGATATCCGACTTCTCTTTTTTTAGCTGGAGGAGCATGGGCATTTGCGCGGCTAACTCTTTCCTCATCCTGTGGGCGCTGGTAGGCTTTATTCGCTACGGCGGGCCGTGGATCGGCGCATCCAAGCCGATAATCGCCCTGATATTGTATTCCACTTTTTCCCATGCTTCCATTCTCGGGGCCAGCAGATACGCATTGCCGATAGTTCCCTATATGGGGATTTTTGCGTCTTACGGATTGGTTAGTGCGGTCCGGGAGTTTAAAATGCGAAGCCGGCCTGATCCTTCCATGGACCAGGAGAGGCTTGAGAGAGGTTGAGCGCGAGTAGGGAAGCGGCAAGAGAAGCACGCCATAACCCTGGGGGTAGACGGATGGGCGGCGGTTTGAAAGATTACTTTAATATAAAGGCCCCGGGTTTCGATGCCATCTATACGGGCAAGAAAAATCGGCTGGCTGCATGGCTGGATAGCCTGCTGCGCTGGGATATGATGGCCCGGTTTGAAGAGACCATGCGGGAATGCGGCGACGTGCGGGGGGGGGAGATTCTTGACGTCGGTTGCGGTAGCGGGCGCTACGGCATCGAACTCGCTAAGAGGGGGGCGGTTGTTACCGGGGTTGACGCGGCTGGAGAGATGCTCGCGATCGCAAGGCAACTTGCCAGGGATGAGGGAGTCGACGGGAATTGCAGCTTTGTCGATGGTGATTTCCTGCCACTCCGGTTTGACCGCAGTTTTACGGTGACTCTCGCAATCGGATTTTTCGATTACACGGCTGACCCGATGCCATATCTACGTAAGATGAAGCAGGTGACGACGGGGCGTATGATCGCAACCTTCCCGCGATTCTGGACATGGAGAGCGCCGCTCAGGAAGATCCGTCTAGCCCTTGGAGGATGCCCGGTGCGCTTCTATACCAGAGGGAGGGTACACAATCTTATGCGCGCGAGCGGTTGGGCGTGCTGGAACGTGAAAAAGATCGGCAAGCTCCACTTTGTGGTTGCGGAAAGCGATCCGAGTAAAGATACAAACCACATCCCAAAGGCACCCCTTTGGGGGAGGCCACTGAGAAGACACTGAGCACACTGAGAAAAACTATAACTATTTTCACCACGGAAAACACGCCCCGTAGGGGCCCCGTTGGGGGAGAAAACGGTACAGTTCATCTTACAAAGAGTAAAAGAGGGCAAGAAAAATCAAATAGGGTGGCCCCCCTTCGAGGGGGTGATCACCCCCACAATAACGATCCTCTTGCCGCAAAATTCTCTTTTACTCTTTGTGGAAAATTTGTCTCCTGTCTATCCGTGAGATATTTTACATTGCACTTGAGGAGAATAATACTCGGTGAATGAGAGTGAGTCAGTCACCAACGCCCTGAGCTTCGATATCGAGGAGTGGTTCCACGCCGAGGTGTTCGCTCCCATCATCCCCCCGGAGAAATGGGAGACGATGGAGAGCGGATGCGAGAGGCAGACCGATCTCGTGCTGAAGCTGCTCGCGGAATACGGCGTGCACGCGACCTTTTTCACGCTGGGCTGGATCGCGGAGCGGCATCAGTCGCTCGTGAAGAGGATTGCAGCATCGGGCCATGAGCTCGCATGTCATGGATACGACCATACGATGATCACCAGGCAGCGAAGGGATGAGTTCGATGGAGATATCAAGAGGTCGAAGAGGTTGATCGAAGACCTATGTGGGAAGGAGATCAAGGGGTATCGGGCGCCCACATTCTCGGTCACCGGGCGGACTGAGTGGGCTCTTGAGGTGCTGTTGGAGAACGGATTCCATTATGATTCATCGATCTATCCCATCCGGCACGACCGTTACGGTATCCCCGGCGCTCCTCGGTTCCCTTACGTGGCGCTTATGCGTGACGGGCGATCCCTATGGGAATTCCCAGGCCCCACCATGTACGCGTGCGGGCTCACGCTACCCGCTGCCGGCGGCGGCTACCTTAGGCTATTCCCATACGCATGGACGCGGAGGGCCCTGCTCACCGCGCATCGCGTGGGCCGGCCGGTCAACGTGTATGCCCATCCGTGGGAATTCGATTGCGAGTTCCCGCGCGTGGAGCTCCCGTTGGTTGCACGTTTCCGCCACTATGGTGGGATCAAGAAGAATTCCATGAAACTCAGGCGTCTCCTTGGGGAGTTCAGCTTCGCACCGATGGGAGATGTGATAGCCGGTCTCGCTTCGTCCGGATCCAATAAAATTGGGATTTGGGATTTGCCTGCCCGCGACGCTCTAGCTTGCGAGGCGGGCGGGGGATTTTGGATTTAAGATTATGACTCTCTCACACGGGGTTCTCTACATCTCGATATCGCTACTGGCCTATTGCTACCTGTTCTACCCCCTCATTGTGTTTTTCCTGGCTCGCCTGTTCCCCCGGCCTGTCAGGAAGGGGGATGAAACGCCGATGGTGACCATCCTCATCCCGGCGCACAACGAGGCGAAGTTCATCCGGCGAAAGATCGAGAACACCCTTGCACTTGACTATCCCGCCGGCCGCATGGAGGCGCTGCTGATTTCGGACGGGTCCGACGACGGGACCGAGAAGATCGCGGCCTCGTGCGCTGGCCCGGGCATTACGGTGATAGCGTATCCGGAGAGGCGCGGGAAGCTCAAGGCCCTTTTGGCCGCGCTGCCCCGCGCGGGGGGGGGCATTCTTGTCTTCTCCGATGCGAGCGGTATGCTGAGGCCCGATGCCATCCGCGAGATGGTTTCCAACTTCGCGGATTCGAGAGTTGGATGCGTCTGCGGCTATTATAGATCGCCGGCCCTCGCGCGGCGGGGAGAAGATGGCGAACTCGTTTACTGGGATTATGAGTTTGCGATCAAACGGGCGGAGAGTCGCTTTTCGACGCTCCTTGGCGCGACTGGAGCGATGTACGCAGTTCGCCGGGAGGCATTCATCCAACCCGATCCTGATACGATCAACGATGATTTTGTCATCCCCGCGCTCGTGACGCTGAACGGATTCAGAACGGTGCTGGAGGAGCGCGCGGTCGTCGATGACCGCGATCCGCGCATGGGAGATTTCAAACGCAGGGTGCGCGTGGCGGCGGGAAACTGGCAGCAACTCTTCTCCCTCCCGGCGCTCCTTTCTCTGCGCAGACCTATTGTGTGCTGGCAATTCGTCTCACACAAGCTCCTCCGGATGGTCTCGCCGCTGCTTATGATCGTGGCGCTGGCGTCCGTGATCGCGGTTTCACCGTGGCTGGCGGCGGCATTGGGTGCGTTCATGACGCTCGCAGCCGTCCCGTGGAAGAGGGGAGCGTTGGGCGCGGTCCGCGCGGCGGGGAAGAAGTTCATGGAAGCGAATGCGGCCGGTCTCTTTGGCATGGCGCTCTTTTTCGTGAGGCCGAACGCGTTAAAATGGGACTGATCACGCGCCACGGATTGACACGTATTTTGCCGCGGATTGACGCGCCCCAAAAGGGGCCCCTTCGGGGGATGAGGCGGATGGAGCAGATTTGGAAGGGGCAGTGATTACATCCACGTCCCAACGGGATCCCTTCGGGAGATTTCACGGATTAACACGGATTTTCCGGGGAAAGGGATCAGGTTCTCACAAATGGTAAACGGTTTTTTCAGTGGCTTCGGTAGTTAAGCAAATAATACGTGTGCATCCGTGTTAATCCGTGGTTAGAAACCTTGAAAGCAGGAGTATCGCATCAGTGGTAGGTAGGTTAGAGTGGATTGTGCGCGCTAATAGGAGAGTATTGTGGAAAAGGTCAGGAGAGTGGCCTACGTAGTGGTGATGTTTCCCTGCTATTCGGAGACCTTTGTGCTCAGGGAAATCCGCGAGCTGGTGCGCCGTGGGGTCGATGTGACGATCCTCTCTCTCCGGGCCTTTTCGGAAGGGGCCATCGAAGCAGACGCGCGCGACCTGGTCTCCCACACGCTCTATTCACGATACCTTTTTTCGTTCGCCCTGTTGCGCGCACACCGCTACTATCTTCTTTGTCGCCCTGGAGCCTATCTCGGAACCATCGCAACCCTGGCATCAAGGCTTTTCGGGCATCCCCGGCAATTGGTAAAGAACGCCGGGGTATTCCTTAAATCGGTTTATTTTGCACGTGAGCTTCAAGTCGGGAAAGTACGGCACGTGCATGCCCATTTTGCAAATTACCCCGCGACGTCGGCCTATATCATCTCGCGCCTCACTGGGATCCCGTTTACCGTGACGGCGCACGCGCATGATATCTTCCAAAACCAGATCCTCCTCTCCACAAAACTGAAGCTGGCGAAGGGGCTATTTACGATTTCGGGCTATAACAGGGATTTTATCATGAAGAAATGCCCCGACATTCCCGCCAAAAAGATAGAGGTGCTTCACTCGGGGCTTGATCTTTCACGCGTAAATTTTCCAAGGCGCGGCAGCGGCGAGCGAGGAATGGTTCTCTCTCTGGGGCGAATGGTTGCGATAAAGGGGTTTGATACCCTTGTCAGGGCCGTCGCCAGGCTTCGGGACGTGATTACTCCCTTGAAATGCGTTATTGTGGGGGAGGGGCCCCTAAGAAAAAAACTCGAATGGCTGATCGGCCGCCTTGGGTTAGGGGACATCGTAGAGCTTCCCGGAAGGCTTACCGCGGAGGAGATCGTCGGGCTCATGGAGCGGTGCGAAGTCTTTGTTCTCCCTTCTCGGCAGGCTGACAAGGGGAGTGGGGTTATGGACGGGATCCCCGGTTCTCTCATGGAAGCGATGGCCCTCGGGATCCCGGTTATATCTTGCCCCGTTTCGGGGATACCCGAGCTGGTGGTGGATGGGGAGACAGGCCTCCTCGTTCCGCCGGGTGACGAGCGGATGCTGGCCGACGCGATTGCACGCCTTCTCTGCAGCGAGGAGCTAAGGCGCCGGCTCGGCCATGCAGGGAGAGAGAAGGTGGTCCGGGAGTTTGCAATCGGGGGGACCGTGGACCGCCTGATGGAGGCGTTTGGATCTGGTAAGGCATAATTGGATTCCACCACAGAGGTCACAGAGAAGGCACACCCCAACGGGGCCCCTTAGGGGTGTGATTGCGCATTAATATTGGGATTTTTCGTGAAAAAAATCAAAATCGCGCATATCGTGTACGGCCTCAAGTGCGGCGGAGCGGAGAAGCTTATCTGGCGCATTGCGAGCAGGGCTGACCGCGCAAGATATGAATCCGTCGTTATTACGCTAAGCATGGGCGGCCCTCTGGAAGAGACGATGCGCGCATCCGGCGTACCGGTCCATTTCATGGCCAAGCGGGGGCGCTACGATCTCTCTGTGCTGTTCAGGCTGTCACGTTTCCTGCGCCGGGAGCAATTCGATGTGGCGCATACGCATCTCTTCGGCGGGGACATTTGGGGCCGGCCGGCGGCGGCGATCGCGGGTGTGCCGCTGGTAGTCAGTAGCTTGCAAGCGGTCGACCTCTGGTTGGGGGCTCGCCAGCGCGCGCTTGAACGATGGACGGCCCGCTTCGCCCACAGGCTTATTGCGGCCTCTGACGCTGTGAAGGATTTTTATACATCGGTTGTGGGGATCCCTGGGGATAAGATATCGGTGATATGTAACGGCGTAGATTGCGTCCGGCTGCCCGCTGCAGTCGACAGAGGAGAGAAATTTCGTGAGCTGGGCATTCCGGGCCGCGCGTCCATCGTAACGGTGGCATGCCGTCTCGAAGCGCAGAAGGACCTTCAGACATGGCTTAGGGCCGCCTGTCGCATAGCCCGGCATATCCCAGGGGTGGAATTTCTGATAGCGGGGGAGGGGAGCCAGCGTTTGGAGTTGGAGGAACTCAGCCGGAACCTGGGGATTGCCGGGAGCGTCCATTTCCTTGGGTTGAGGCACGACGTCGATGAAATCTTCTCTGTGAGCGATCTCGTGATGTTCTCAAGCCGTTTCGAAGGGCTTTCGCTAGCGCTTCTGGAGGCAATGGTAAGCGGTAAGGCGGTTATCGCCACGGACATCGCCGAAAACAGGGCGGTGATTGAACAGGGACGCAACGGCGTTCTGGTCGCGCCTGCCAATCCCGATGCGCTCGCGGAAGCGGCGATCAGGCTGCTCGTGGATGAGAAAGAACGGCGGCGTTTGGGAGAAGCCGCGCGCCTGACCGTCGGGGAGCGTTACAGCATCGAGAGATGTGTGGAAGGGATACTCTCGATTTATGAGGAGGGTCTTGGCCATCCCACCGCTGGGGTGCGTAGCATTCGGAGCTAAAGTACGTTAAAAAATTGGCCGCAGAAGGGGCTGAATAGAGTGCAGGAGATGGGTAATACGAATCATTCGCAATAGCGTGAATAATTCACACGGACGTGAAAAAATTGAGATTTTGCCGTTGCGGGGAGCGACACAACATGGCAATCTGTTTGTAGCTGGCGGTTCGTTTAAAATACGGGCGGGGTAGCCATACAACCTAAGCACGATGCGTTCGGGGTAGGATTGCATGGCGCCCCGCGCCAATCGATATCCAGGTGATGTTCTCCTGCTCGTCCGAACTCGGGGCCGAACGTCAAGTCCGAAGATCTGACCTCACCAATCCCTCTTCTCAATCAAAACCATTAGAAATGCGCGGGGTAACCATACGACCTAAGCGCGATGCGTTTCGGGGTAGGTTTGTATGGCACCCCGCGCTAAATAGAGCTGGGTGCTACTCACGGCCATCGTTGCATTGCCCGATTTGGCCCTGTCTGCTGTTGGCTTTTCCTCCGAGGGTAGCCATGCTAATAAAAAGGGGCGCACTTACTCACGTCCTATCTCGGGCACGGACATGCCCTCACAGGAACGCTTTCAGCACACCCCCATCTACGGGGCGTGCCTCCGCGCCATCCTGCGATTCCAAAATTGTCCGTTTTGAGATAGATGGCAACCGGAGCAACGCTAATTCATATGTTCAGTCTTCGCTTCTTCCTCCAGTTCCTGTTCTTCGATTATTTTTTATAGTAATCTCCGAACACCTGAAATTATAGTGTCATAGAAGCCCTTCGCAATATCAGTATGTTTTCACCACTCGACTGGGTGTAGAAATTTCGACTGACAGGCCTGATAAAGTATCAACCCAACCTCGCCACATATTCTCCCACAAACCATAAAATTCCGCAACATCCAAAAATCATACCGCAACGTTTTATCCGTGGATCCCGGTATTTCCTTAAAAGAACAGTTTCCTCGACTAAATCAGCAGTTGCTTTTTATAGTTTATGAATGATAAACCATTGAAAATATGCGGGGCAGCCACACACGGCCTAAGCGCGATGCGTTTTGGGGTAGGTTTGCATGGTGCCCCGCGCTGATCGGTATCCCGGCTATTTCCTTCCGCTTTCCTGCGCAAGGAACCAGAGGTCGGGCTCGAAGCTTGGTCCCTCA
>CAYWRA010000050.1:0-18188 GCA_964460305.1 uncultured bacterium | reverse complement strand
TACCGCCTTTTTCAATCCGGACTCCTCCTGACACCCCATAACTGAGGGATTACATCGTGGTTAACAATTCCCTTGCCAAACCCGCGCGCGATATGGTGAAGTTGGGGGAAATATCTTTTAGCGGGGGAATACCATGTGTGTGGCGGTTCCGGGTGAGATAATCGAGCTCCTGGCTGACGGGCAGGCGCTCGTCGATTTCGGGGGAGTAAGAAAACGCGTGGCCCTCGATCTGATCGAACAATGCTCGGTCGGAGACTTCGTGATCGTGCACGCCGGATTCGCCATCAACACACTCAACAGGAAAGAGGCACTTGAAACCCTCTCCTATCTCTCACAGCTCGGCGCCACTCCTGGACGGCTTTAAAGATCCTCGGATTGCGCGCAGGCTCCTGGATAAAATCGGCGCCCGCGCGACCGCCGCGACCGTCATGGAGGTATGCGGGACGCATACTACGGCCCTCTTCGCCACCGGCATACGGCAAGAGCTTTCCGGGCGCATCCGTTTCGTCTCAGGGCCGGGGTGTCCCGTTTGCGTCACACCTCTTGAATCGATAGAGCGCGCCATCCATCTCGCCCGCAGGAAAAACACCGTCCTCTTCTGCTTCGGCGACATGCTGAGAGTCCCCGGCGCATCCGGCTCCCTGGAATCGGCGCGGGCGAACCACGGAGCTCGCGTGCAAGTCATGTATAGCCCTCTTGAGGCGTTGGAATATGCCGGGAACAAGCCGGGGATAGACGTCGTCCTCTTCGGCATCGGTTTCGAGACGACGATACCCCTCTTCGCCTCGTGCATGCAACGCGCCGCCGCGCTCCGGCTGAACAATCTCTATCTCCTCACGGCGTTTAAACTGATCCCACCCGCCATTGACGCCCTGCTCTCTTCGGGCAACGTCCGCACAGACGGGTTCCTGCTGCCCGGCCACGTTAGTTCCATCATCGGTGAGGACGCTTACCGCTTCATGGCGGAGCGGTATCATACCCCCGGCGTGATCGCCGGTTTTGAAACAGTCGATCTCCTGGAGGGGATTCTGCTTCTCCTCGACATGATCGACCAGCGGGCGCCGGCTATTAAAAACCAGTACGCGCGTTTTGTATCGCCCCATGGCAACCGCCGCGCACTGGACCTCATCGCGTCGGTATTCACCGCCTGCGATTCCCGATGGCGGGGCCTTGGGAAAATCCGAAATAGCGGTATAGAACTCGCAGGTGATTTCAGCCGCTTCGATGCGAAGGCGCTGATCGACTCAGCGATCGGGACGTTTTACGAACCGGAGGGTTGTAGCTGCGGCGAGGTCATTACGGGGGAGCGCGTTCCGACCGAGTGCGCCCTCTTTGGATCTGCGTGCACGCCCGCGCATCCCATCGGCCCGTGCATGGTGTCGCGCGAGGGCGCCTGTGCGGCGTACCATTATTATGGGGGGCGGTGAGATGGATACCGTCACACTCTCCATGGGGAGCGGGGGGGCGCACTCATCATGGCTGATGGCCGAGGTGTTTCTCCCGATATTCGGGAATGAGATACTGAATGCGCTCGACGATTCCGCCGCGATCAACGTCGAAACCTCGCGCCTCGCGTTCACCACCGACTCGTATACGATACAACCGATCTTTTTCCCGGGGGGTGACATCGGGAAGCTCTCCATCTGCGGGACCGCCAACGATCTCGCCGCGAAGGGCGCGAGGGCGCTTGCCGTTTCCGCGGCGTTCATCATCGCAGAGGGGTTTCCGATCGAGCATTTGAAAAGGATCGCCCGCTCCATGCGCGAGACGACCGATGCCATCGGCATCAATATAGTAACCGGCGACACCAAGGTGGTACGCAAGGGTGAGGCGGACGGGATCTTCATCACAACCTCCGGGATCGGGGCGATCATCGACGGGATGGAGATCTCCTCCTCACGGGCGCGGCCGGGCGACGACGTCATCATTTCGGGCACGATCGCCGATCACGGCATAGCTATATTGAACGCGCGGGAGGGGCTGGGATTCACACCGGAGATACGGAGCGACGTCGCGCCGCTTCATGACGTCGTGGCGGGCATATCCGCCTGGAGGGGATCGCTACACGCAATGAGGGATCCGACGAGGGGCGGCGTCGCAAGCGCCCTCAATGAGATTGCTCGCATGTCCCGCGTCACCGTGACGCTGATCGAAGACAGGCTTCCCTTGCGCCGGGAGGTCCGCAGTTGCTGCGCGCTCCTCGGGATGGACCCGCTGTACATCGCGAATGAAGGGAAGCTGATCGTCATTGCCGATCCCGAAGCGACCGCCGATATCCTCACGGCCATGAAGACGATGCCGCTCGGGAGGGACGCGGCAGTGATAGGAAGGGTGGATGAAACGCCTTATGCCGACGGGATCCCCCCCGTCAGCCTCCAGACGGCCATCGGTACGAAACGATTTGTCCCGCTCCTCGATGGCGATCCGCTGCCGAGGATATGCTGATGGAGACGGGAGAGGGAAGACAGTGATTTTTACCACAGATTGCCACAGATTCGCACAGATTAACACAGATGGATGCAGATTTTTACCACGCCCCAAGGGGTCCCTTCGGGGGAGGGGATAATGCGTGTCGGCGTAATTGGTATTTTCGCCTAACGCCCCACTCCCCATGCAGCTTGGGATTTGGGATTTAATATCCGGTAAACGTCCAAAAAGTCAACGCCGCATTTCGTAACTGCATAAACCTTTGTCCGGTCAGGCGTGAGGCGGAGCTCCTCATCCGCCAAACCCCGCATCCTATGCCCGAGCGGAACGACCAGCCAATTTACATGTGGAGGTTTCGTCTTATTGATAAGCACCCCGCCCACCGGCCGCGGCCCCTCATAATCCCAGTAGTAGCAAAATTCCCCTTGAAGTCCGACCACGTAAATGGATTCGCCCCGCCGCACTCGGGGTTTGAGATACTCAACCGCTTCCCTCGCGCCCACGCCATGCCCAATCGATATATAACGGCAGGCGCCCGTCGGCCCGCCGACGAGGAGGTTGCAGTATATGTCATAGTATGGCGCGATCCTGGCGAGTGGTATCACAAGTGAAATAATGACGGGAATTCCTGCAAGGGCGTGCAGGGTCCTAAGAGACACGCCGCGGCCCTTTGCGACGGCATCGATTAACCCGGTGAGACCGAGCGCCGCAAGCAGGCAGATGAAAGGATATGCGGGGGCGCTGTAGCGGATAGCCATCTTGTGGCTCGAACTAAGCGCCGTGATGAAAAGGAGCGAAACGAGGAGGCTCAGAAGGTGGCCCTTCCAACCATCTCTCCTTTTCCATATCGCTCCGCACGCCATGACGACCCCGCAGACCAAAAGGAGGAGCAGGAGAGGGGGCGTACAGATAAGGAGCATGAACGGATAAAACCAACGGGGGGGGCTGATCACCACATTACCCATCCAGTATTTCAGATGTCCCGCGTCTCCGAAATGATAGGTAGTTGAGATGAACAGAATCGCGTTTGCCATCGGCTTCCGGAACACCTGAACGAATCCCAGGCAAATGAGAACCAGCAATATGCCCCTCCACACGGGATGGATTGTTTCCCGAATGGACACCCCTCTTCCCCTCGCAGCGGTGAATAGATACACGCATAGAAGCGCGCCCCCCGCCTGCGCCCAGGGATAACGGGAAATCCAGTTGACCATTGCGATCAGCGCCACCGCATGAGGGAGGCTGTGCACAAATTTAATCCATATAAGCTCATGCGGCTCGCACCATAGCCTCGTATAAAGCGAGAAATAGATCATCAACCCCATGCCGAGCCAGCCGAGATCGCTTACCTCCCAGAAACGCAGCCTCCCGCGCCGATCATGGATACAAACGCATGCCTTCCACACAAGCAATATGGGCAGGATCAGCATGGCGGGACTCTTGGTGAGGAGTGCGCAGCCGAAAAAGACCGCCGACGCAACCTTCCATTTCAGACGCAGGCAACTGGCGTACGTCAAATAACACAGCACGGTTAGCGTGAAAAACAGCGTGAGGGCGCAATCGACGTGCGCAATGCGGGAAATGGCAACGTGCTCCGGGAAAAGCGCGAGAAAAATGGCGGCCCAGAACGATACCCCGTCACCGAAGGAAATCCTCCCGATGAGGTAGACGGCTACACAAGTCACGATGCCGAGAATGGCGATCGGGAGCCGCAATGCGGCGATGGGGGGGATGAGATCGGCGGAGAGCGGCGAGGCCCCTTCCCCCAAATAAACATACGAAGCGCCGATGAGCGCCGATGGGATAACCCCCGGATAGTACAGATGGGCGCCCGCCTTCATAAACTCGTGCGCGCGCAAGCCGAAGATCAGCCGCGTGCCGCTGTCTCTCCATTCGAGCTCGTCGGGCGCCAGGCTGTGACCGGTGAGATTCCAGAGACGGGGTGTCGAGGCGACGAGCAAAACAAGGAGCGCGAGAAGGATCGTGTGGCTGTTTCGAGCGTACCAATGTCTAAGGCGGGCGACCGGCGCAGGGCGGATGAAGAGCGCTTTAAGGAAAAGTAGGACTAGCAGGAAGATGGATGGATTGGCGAGCTTAGCGCAGGTGAGTTTCGCCTTTGCCAGCCCTGGGACCATGCTCCCGACCCTAATCGTGATACCGCCCACCAGGAATACGTAGAGGATAATACCCGCGGCAAGCGCGATGAGGAGGTTCAGTATGTTATTGAGCCATCTGCTGCCGGCGATTTTCATCGGGCCCCATGATAGACAATGGTTGTCCCGCTGACAAGATGAGTTTCTTAACCGGAAAAATCCAGAATCCAGGATCCAGAATTTTGAATGCCGACTCATGAACTTTGTCTTCTGGCTCCCGGATTCCAACTCAATTGCGCCCTCCCCCACAGAGGCGCCTTCCCGATATTGGGATTTGGGATTTTGAGTTTGGGATTTCGGCGCCCCCCCCTTTACCGTTGACACCGCCCTTGCCCGCATACTATTCTTGCGGCCTACATTGAGGCGTAAAATAGATCATGAAACGCTCCACAACCAACGTCGTCACGGCGATAGGCCTCGTCTCGGGAGGCTCGCTCCTCCTGGAACTCACCTTCGTAAGAATCTTCTCCGTACTCTTCTTCTCCCACTATGCGTTTCTCATCATCAGCACCGCCCTCTTCGGCCTCGGCCTGGCCGGAGTAGTGTTGCAGCTACGCGGCATCCCGCCCCTCGGCGAAGCGAAACCGGCCATGAAAAAGGCGGCGGTGCTTTTTTCCTGCACCGCGGCGCTCGCGACGCTCCTTGCGCACGTCTTCCCCTTAAAAGTCTCCGCGGCGCTGAGCGGCCAGACCATACAGCTCATCTACCTAATTGTATTTTACGTCATACTCGGCGCGCCGTTTTACTTCGTGGGGCTGGTGGTGAGCATAGGCATGTCTGTGTGGAGCGACGAAGCCGACAGGCTCTACTTCGGCGACCTCCTCGGCGCGGGCCTCGGCTGCCTCATGCTCTTCGTGGCGCTCCCGCTCCTCAAGCCGATGGGCGCGTCGCTCGTGGCGGCCGCGATGGGATTTCTCGCTGCGCTCTTCCTGTGCGAGGGGACCTCTCCTCTCCGCCGCGCCGGCCTCCTTGCGGCGTTGCTGCTGAGCATCCTCGGTTCGTATTACGCCGGCGGCGTGGTGCCCCTGATCCCACGCGAGCACAAACGCGACTTCAAAACGGATTACGACAGAGGGCGGATCAAATGGACGAAATGGGGCGTCCTCTCGCGCGTGGACGTCGCGCTCTACTCGCCGAAGCTCGCCATCCTCTGGATCGACGGCGGCACGAACGAGTCGCCCCTCTTCCGCTTCTCGGGAGACTATGCCCATGATTTCGACAAGGGCGAATGGGGGAAAAAGCGCTCGGCGTTCGTGTATCAGATAAGGGACCCCGGCCGCGTCGCCATCATCGGTCCCGCGGGGAGCCATGAGGTCATTGCGGCCGTCGGTTTCGGGGCGCGCGAGGTGACCGGCATCGAAATGGACCCGCTCGTCGTTGAGGCGGTGACGGGGATATGCTCCGGCTTCATCGGGCGGCCTTATGACCTGCCGAACGTCAAAATGGTCGGCGCCGAGGGACGGAGCTATCTCGAACAGACTCCCCGCACCTTCGACGTCATCCAGCAGGTGAACAATTTCACGCCTGTGGCGCTCGCATCGGGGGCGCTTAACGTATCGGAAACCTATCTGGTCACGGTCGAGGCGTTCCGCCTCTACCTGAACCGCCTATCGCCGGAGGGAATCATCGACATCAGGCGCCATGGCGACATCCGGGTCGCATCCGTCGCCATGGAGGCATTGCGAAAACAAGGGACGCGCGACCCGTGGAAGCACATCGTCATTCTTGACGATGAGACGCTCGTGAAGAAAACACCCTGGAGCACGCCGGAACTCGACCGGATACGCGAACTTGCGAAAAAGCTGGGCCGCGCGATCCGGTTCATACCAGACAACCCTTCGGGGAAGGATTCATGGTATGACGGGTTCCTCCGGTCAACCAACCCGCGGGAATGGTACTACCGTGACGTGGCAAACCTCGCGCCCTCAACGGACGACTGGCCGTTCTTCAATCACTACGTGCAGTGGGGGCGCTCGAAAGACCCGCACCTGCCGAGCACTCTCGCATGGTACAACAGATACAAATTCTTCAAGGTGATCCCGCACGGTGATTTCGTGATGCTGAGCATACTGGTCGAGGCGGCGGCGCTCAGCTTCGTCTTCTTGTTCCTGCCGCTCCTGAGATCGCGGAGAGAGGCGCTGTCGCGCTCGGCCCTCCCGCCGATCGCTTATTTCGCATGTCTCGGCATGGGGTTCATCTTCGTGGAGATCTGCCTCATGCAGCGGCTGACGCTCCTGCTCGGCCATCCCTCCCTCTCGCTCGCCGTCGTCCTCTGTTCGCTCCTCATCTTCGCCGGTCTCGGATCGCTGTGCAGCGGGAGGATTGGGGCCTCCACCCCGGGGCCCCTCAGAATAGTCATGGGAGCAAACGTATGCCTCATACTTATTGCGGCGCTCTGCCTGCCGTGGCTCGTCGGCCGGGGGCTGACGCTGGCTACCCCGGGAAGGGTTCTCATGGCGATCGCCATCACCGGAGTCCACGGCTTCGCCCTGGGGATGCCGTTCCCCCTCGCGGTGCGCCTCATGTCCAATACGAACCGCGACATCATCCCGTGGGGCTGGGCCATGAACGCCTACGCCACGGTGGTGGGTAGCGTACTGAGCGTGCTGCTAGCGATGTTCTATGGCTTCACCACGGTTTATCTCCTGGCTGCTGCGACCTACGGCGTCGCGCTCCTCACCTGCGGCTCGCTGTCTCGCGCCGCGGATTGAACAAATCACGCACCAACGTCCTTGCACCTGATTTACCTGATTACTCTGATTCCAGAGGCAACTTTTCTCACCACAGATGGACACGGATACCCACAGGTGGACACAGATAATGATCTGTATCCCACTCTATGTAGGGGCTTCCCACCTGCCAACCGGCGGGCAGGGATTTATCAAGCCCGCTACCATTTAGTGCCAGTCGATTTTGCCGCGGATGGACGCGGACTTGTTTTACAAAGAGTAAAAGAGAGAAATTCAACCTGTCATTGCGAGGAATCCCGTCGTACGGGATGACGAAGCAATCTCACCCCGAGTCTCACCACGTCCCAACGGGATCCCTTCGGGGCGTGGTTAAATTAATATGCGGTTTATTTTGGGATTTGGGATTTGGGGTTTGGGATTTCGCAGCGGTTGGTAAATAGCTCCGGCCACCCTTGCCTTTCGCCAAATAGTAGTGTAAGTTTTAAGCAGACATATGCCCGAGCCGAATCCCATCAAGCGGCTCCGGTGCGGACAAAAGACACATGCCACTTTTAACCTGCGAAAGGAGAAAGGCAATGAAACCAATCTTCACAAAATGCTCACCGGCGTTTTATGTGCTCATCCTGTCGGGCATCGTCTTTGCGTGCTGGGCCGCCCGCCTCAATGCGTTCCCGGCGAGCTGGCCGCAAGCGTACCTGGACTCGCTAACGGATACCTCCCAGGATGCAACACCCGCCAAGGTCTCAAAAAACCTCATCGCGGTTATCCAGGGGGAACCCAACCTGACTTGGGACTCAAGCGGCACGCGCGTGCTGATGGAGACGTGGGCCGACGATAAGTTCTACCCGACCAAAAAACCGGGCGACATCATCACGGTAAGGTCGGGGCATCCGATATGGGTTTCATCGCCGCCGGAACTGAAAGCATGGGTCGCGGGCCATGCATTCCCCGAGAGCGATCTGGCGCTCCGGCTGAAACAGATGCTCGGTATGCCTCCCGAAGCGGACAAGACCTACTTCGCCGAGTTCTGGGTGAATACGGCCGATCTCGTCCGTCCCAGTCCCGATCCCGAGATCACCGACCACGAGGCCGACCTCGACTTACCGGTCAATCCATTCATCGCCATCAGCGATACCTATAAAACATGGTTCAATAACTTGAGGAGCATTTCCTACACAACCGACGACGCCCATCCCTGGACGAGGCTCGGCTACACCTATGACTGGGGCAATCAGTACAATCACGTCGCCATCAGCGAATTTGTAATCTGGGATGGGGCACAGGTGGAAATAAATGCGGTAACCCAAACAGCGAGCTACGTCGCCGTTTCACCGACCGTGATCGATCTAGGGACTGACACCGCTTGCGCCGGCGACCATCTCGTCTTCAACGCCTGCGTGACCATTCCCTCGTCCTCCGAGAGCGATGGGGAGGCGCATCCGATTCCTACGGGCGAGCGCCGTTACGACGTGTACGTTCTGTTGACCGCGCCATGGGGAGAGCAGATGAGCCTTCTTAAAAGCGGCGCACTCGTGGAGGGGCTTTATCCTTACGCGAGCGGCATCCCGGCTACTGCGGGACGGATCTGCCAGGACCTACTCGACTATACCGTGAGCGACAACCTCTCCGGCGGTGTCTGGACGGTCACCGTCGCGGTGCTCCCCACGGGCGCGCCTCCGACCCCCGCGCACGTGCGCAGCCATGCCAGCGCAACGGTGTTGATAGAGTAGCGGGCAGGCAGCGCGCCCTGGCTACCGGCCACCCCGTCTTCCGTTCAGCAGCGCCGCGAGCAGGAACCCCACCAGCATGATGGTCGAAGTCCCCACTACAGGGATCATGAACCCATTCAGGTGATTGCGCATCGATTCAGGTAGGTACGCGGCCTGAGGAGAAAGCGTCATCCAGGTGATGACGATCACGCCGACGATCACCGCCGCCGCGGCCGTGGCGCCTTTCACTCCCCGCCCGATATAGCCGAGGAGGAAGAGGCCGAGCACCCCCCCGCCGAAGATGCCTGAGAGGGTCCACCAGGTATCAAGCGCGCTCCTGATGCGGATCATGGCGAGGCCGACTCCCGTCCCGACGATTCCCCAGAAGAATGTACTCGCGTATAAAACCGCCATCGATTCCCTCTCACCGGGCTCGGCCTTGATGAAACGCCTGTACACGTCGCAGAGCGTGAGCGTGGCCGAGCAGTTTAGACTGCTGCTGATGGTGCTCATCGCCGCCGCGAAGACCGCCGCGATTAGAAAACCGGCCATGCCGGGCGGCAGCGCGTGCACCATGAAATAGGGAAATACCGTGTCCCCTTTCCCCTGGGCTATCTCGGCCTGGATTTCCGCGGGAAGCAACGCCGGCTGCGCGGTGTAGTAAGCGAAGAGCGCCGTGCCGATAAAGAAAAAGAACGCCGAAACCGGGATGTAGAGAAGCGCGCTGAGCCAGACCGATTTTTGGGCTTCATGTCCCGTTTTCGCCGTCAGGTAGCGCTGTACATAACTCTGGTCGATCGCGAAATTCTGTAGGTTCATGAAAAACCCGTAGAGCAGCACGACCCAGAAAGTGGCGTCGGCAAGGCCCGGCCCAAAGCTGCCGAGGCTGAATTTGTGGTGCTGGATCGCGATGCGTACTAGCTGTGAGGGTCCCCCCGGCATGGTGAGCGGGATCAACACCACGCACAGGACCGCGCCCGCAACCAGCACGATGCTCTGCACCACGTCCGTGTAAATCACTCCCTCGATGCCGCCAAGCAGCGTGTAGAGCGTGACGAGCCCCCCCGTCAAAAGGATGACCGGATACATCTCCCAGCCGAGCAGCAGGTGCAGGGGAAGCGCGAGCAGGTACATGATGGATCCCACCCGCGCCATCTGCGTCAGAAGATAACAGGCCACGGCGTAGCTGCGGGCCCAGAGGCCGAAGCGATTTTCGAGATGGTAGTATGCGGAGATGTGGCCTCCGCTCCGGTAGAACGGCACGAAATATCGCGCGCTGATCCACGCGGCAAGCGGTAGCGCCAGGCTGAAGACAAAAGCGTTCCAGTTGCCCGAGAACGCCTTACCCGGCAGCGCGAGGTAACTTATGCTGCTGACATAGGCGCCGAAGATGGAAATGCCGACGATCCAACCGGGGAGCGCGCCGCCCGCTCTCATGAACGCGTCCGAGGCCCGGCTCCGCCGCACAAAATAGCAGCCGTAGGCGACCACACCCGCCATGTAAACCGCGAGCACTATTATGTCGGCGACCGGCAACCGCTGTGTCACACGCGCCCCCTCTCTTCAAAGAAACGCATCGTATCAAATGTACAGACGCCCTAGCAAATGCAACCACAGAGTGCACTGAGAAATAATCACTGAGGACACTGAGATTTACCACGGCAAAAACAGTTTCTCGTTTCCGGCTTCTTGAACAAGAAATCCGTGTTAACCTGTGTTCATCTCCCGAAGGGACCCCGTTGGGGCGTGGTTAAAATCAATTCGCGGTTTATTTCTCAGTGAGCTCTGTGTCTTCTCAGTGGCCTCTGTGGTTTTATCATACCCTCTCTGTAAGCTCACCCAAAGGGGCCCCCTTGGGGTATGGTTTCATTTTCGTGTTTTGGTGGGATTTTGCAATTATCAATAATAACAACTATTATCAATCTTACGCACGAGTTTGGAGGGCATCATCCATTTTATATGGATGAAAAATGGATGATTTAGTGGTGTTGTGTTTATTTGGGAAGTGTGTGTAAATATTAGGCATCTTTCGGCGTGGTGCGTCATGGACCAGTTAAAAATCACGATAGTCACCATGCCTCATTGTGTTTTGTCATTTGTCCTTTGCCATTTGTCATTTCTAAGCCCAGGAGGGGCATTATGAGAAGCGTGATGCAATTGCTTTTTGCAGGGTTTTTTCTTTCACTATGGCTGTTGCCTTGCGCGGCGCCATGCGGGACTCTGGATATCTGGTGCGTATCGGGCGGGGATTCCGGAGCGGGAACGGGCACGGTGATCAGAGGGCCGAACGGGACGGTGGTGCTCTTTGATGAGGGCGGCGGCGCGACATGGGCGGGTGTTTGCGACACACTGCTGGCTGGTGAGGGAATTACGGTCATAGACCATGCGGTAGCGAGCCACTATGACCTCGACCATATCGGCGGCCTCGATAACTTGACGACCCCGATTGCTAAATGCTGGGACCGTGGCGGCACCTATAGGTATGACAATAATCCAATTGACGCGGATTATCTCGCAGCAGTTGCGGGGAAGAGGGGTGTCGTCAAGGTCGACGGCAGTACGGACATGGATCTCGGCGACGGCGCGATGCTCCGTTTCCTCTCCGTCGGCGCGGCAGACAATCCCGGGGCCCTAGACAATCGTACATTCATCAGGGAAAGGGATCCAATAGTTGCGTGGCACGAGAATAACAAGTCGATCAGCGCGCTTATCACGTATCGCGGGTTTGACTTTTACGTCGGCGGGGATGCGGAGGGAGGGACCGAGAAAGCCGTTGATGACGTAGTGGTAGCCATTCTGGGCCGAAACGTTGATGTGTTGCATATCGATCATCACGGCGGCGCCACGTATGAGACCAGCTCCGTGGAGTTCCTGACAAATATGAATCCCGAGGTATGCATCACCTCCGTCTGGAACAACTCTTATGGCCACCCGACAGAGGCCGTAATGGGTCGGATCGACGATGTGGTTGACGCAAATTTGATGAGCAACATCCGGCTCAGAACGGGAAGCGGGGCGCTCGAAACTCCGAGCCCGCCGCGTTGCACCGCGGACGCCAATGTGCATATCGCCACTGATGGAATCACCTATTCTATTTCGGGAGGGCCCTGCGCTATCAGCAACCACGAAACAGACGGCCATCCCTGGCCGATGTTCCGCGCCAACGTTCTGCGCACCGGATGGAGTGGCTTTACGGGGCCCACAACACCCTTTCTCAAGTGGAGCTATAAGACGGGCGACGATGTAGAGTCCTCTCCTGCGATAACGGCGAACGGGAGCATCTACGTCGGGAGCAAGGACGATGCGCTTTATGCGTTTTCCTCGACCGGCGATCTTAAATGGAGCTACATGACTGACGGCAACGTCGTTTCGTCCCCAGCGATCAATGTATCCGGGACGGTTTATGTAGGTTCGGAGGACAGCAGGGTGTACGCTTGCAGCTCTATAGGCAGACTGGCGTGGAGCTACCGCACGGACGAAACGCTGAAATCATCCCCGGCGGTTGATGACGGCAGCCGGATTTATATCGGGGGCGACGACGACAATATCTACGTATTGACTTCAGCGGGGGCGCTTGTCTGGAGCTATCTACAGGGCGGTGATGAGCCCTCATCCCCGGCAATCGGCGCTAGTGGAGAGGTTTATATCGGGTCTTTGGACAGCAGGCTGTATGCGTACACTTCTGCGGGAGCGCTCTACTGGACATACGTGACCGGAGGCGACATCTCCTCATCTCCCGCGATCGATAGCGTAGGGAACGTGTATGTCGGTTCCGGGGATGCTAACGTATATGCATTCAGCTCAGCGGGTGCATTATACTGGAGCTACCGCACGGGCGGCACGCTGGAATCATCTCCCGCGATCGGCGCCAACGGAGAGGTTTATATCGGGTGCTCCGACGACAATATCTACGTATTGACTTCATTGGGGGCGCTCTCCTGGAGCTATCTACAGGGTAGCGCAGAGCCATCGTCTCCCGCAGTTGATGCCGCCGGGCAGGTTTATATCGGGTCTTTGGATGACAGGCTTTATGTGTACACCTCAGCGGGAGCGCTCTCCTGGACGTACGTGACCGGAGGAGATGTGTACTCGTCTCCCGCGATCAGTTCCAAACGGGTCAGCGTGGGTTCTCGTGACAACAATCTTTACGTGCTGGTCGGCCCCACTGATACCCCATCGCCCACGCCGACTCCCACGATTACGCTGACACCGACAATTACACCAACGCCGTTCCCATGGCCGATGTTCCAGTACAATGCGAGACACACGGGCAAGAGCCCGTACCAGGGGCCTTCCACAGTGGGTTTGTACTGGAGTTACAATTTCGGAGGGGGGCACGTCCAGGTGGCGCCCTCGATAGGTTCGGACGGCAGGATATACACGGCGGAGGGCGGCGCCGGCGATCCCACATGGGGTGAATGGCATCACGTTTATTGCATGAATCCGAGCGGCACGATGGTATGGAGCTACGCATCGGCGGCATGGAGTTATTGGGGCTGGACCTGGAACTGGAGCTATGAAGTAATGCACTATCCCAGTTCCTTTATCGACTCGCAACCGGCGATCGACAATCAGTGCAACATATACTACGGCGAATGCGCGGGAGAGACGCACAGCAGGTTCTACTCACTCTCATCGCTTGGCAAGCTCAGGTGGAGTTATAGAACTGGAGACAATATCTGGTCATCGAGCACCATTGGCCCCTGCGGAGAGCTCTATTTCGGCACGGGGGTGTATTACTATAGTAGTAACGAGGACAGGAATCTCTACGTGCTTGATTCAAACGGTGCGTTGAAGTGGAGCTACGACACGGCAGGCGACACACGTTCGGCCCCCGCGATTTCCAGTGAGGGGCGCGTGGCGCACAAAGCGGAGCGTCTCTTCCTTTTCAATGCCAATGGTTCGTTCGCGTGGTCATATCTTATAGGGGAAGATTTACAAGCTGCTTCGTTCGGGGATAGCGGGAGGATATATAGTGGAAGCGGGAACATGGACGGCAACGTCTATGTGCTGAACACGAACGGCTCGCTTTTTTGGAGCTACAAGCTTGGTATTTCATATGATCCGGAACACCCAGATTGGTCTAGATATGTAGACATTGTCACCGCTGATGAGGAGGGGGGGAGAGTGTATGCCGGTTGGTTGGTAGGCAGTACTTCATGGTTAGATGATCACACAGTTAAGGATGATAGATTGTATGCCTTAACTTCGCTCGGGGCGTTTTGCTGGAGTTATGATTGCGTGGTGGGTAACGACTGGGTGCCGATGGGGGATATAGTCCTCGATAACGACAGGCACATTTACAACATGAATCCTGACGGTGGGCTCTATGCCCTCAACTCGGACGGGGGACTCTTCTGGAGCTATGTCATAGGGTATGATACGCAATCAGGGCCGGCGATAAGCTCTAACGAAAAGATATACCTGAACGATGGCAACGGGAGGCTTTGGGCGCTGGGCCCGGTGCCGACTCCCACACCTACGCCCACGATCACTCCGACTCCCTATGCCTCCTGGCCGATGTTCCAGTACAATGCGAGACACACGGGCAGGAGCCCGTACAAGGGGCCGCACGTCGGGGTTCTGTACTGGAGTTACCAGTTCTTCGACGGGCACGTACAGGGAGGTCCGTCGATAGGCGGTGATGGGCGGATATACACGGCCGGGGGGGGACGTGACACGTCATTGTCGGTGGGCGAGCTAAACAGGATGTATTGCATGAACACGAACGGGACAATGGTGTGGAGTTATGCAGCCCCCTACTGGAACTATTATGGAGATTGGTACTATGCATTCATAGATTCTTCTCCGGCCATATCGAGTGATGGGAACGTCTATTTCGGCTGCGAGGGCGACACGGAGAGGAGTTTCTTATGCGCCCTCGATCCGTCAGGCACCTTGCGGTGGAGTTACCGGACTGCCGATGGCATATATACCTCAAGCAATATCGGCTCGAATGGCGAGATATATTTCCAGGCTATGAATCAATACGGTCCAGCCTATGACCAAAACATCTACGCGCTTAACTCAAACGGGTCGCTCGAATGGAGTTACCGGAAGGGGGCCTCGCGTTCGAGTCCCGCGGTCTGGGATGGAGACGGAAGCATTGTGACGGATGGGATGTTCCTGTTCAATTCAAGCGGTTCTCTCAGGTGGAGCTATACGGGAGTGGAGGGCAATCACTCTCCGTCATTCGGCGACAGCGGGAGGATATATGCGGGGAGCGCAGAAGGCAACGGCAATGTATACGTACTTAACCCAAACGGCACATTGGCATGGAGCTACATGACGATAGCGGGAGCCTATTGCGACACGGTGACCGCCGATGAATCGGCCGGGCGGGTATATGCAGGCAGCGTACTGCCGCAAGGCCTATATACGCCGGTACCGCATAAGCTTTATGCTTTGAGCACAGGGGGCTCACTGGCATGGAGCTACCGACTGGGAGACGCAGCGGCGGGCAGCATCCTGATGGGGACGATCGCGCTCGATTCCGAGGGCCGGATATACCACGGGAGCATCAACAACAGGATATACAAGTGGAACACGAACGGGACACTAATATGGAGTTACCGTACCAGTGGTAATGAATACAACAGCATACAGGGTGGTCCGGCGCTGAGTTCGGATGGGAAACTCTACATAAGTGATGCTGTGGGGGTGTTCTACGCTATCGGCCCGACGCCGACTTATACGCCGACGATCACGCCGACTCCGACAATCACGCCGACGCCATTCCCATGGCCGATGTTCCGTTACAACGCGCAGCACAGGGCGCAGAGTCCGTACTCAGGGCCTACGACGCTCGGGCCCGCGTGGAGCTACAGGACCAGTCTCGACGTAGTTTCTTCACCTGCGCTATGGTGCTCGTTACTGCGTACATACGTAGGGGGCATAGACAATGTGCTGTATGCGGTTTCCTCGGTCGGTAAGCTCGATTGGAGCTACCAGACCGCAGGCGCCATTTTTTCATCCCCTGCGGTCAGCACCGATGGGACAGTATATGTCGGTTCAGCGGATCGCCAGTTCTATGCGTTCAATTCCATAGGGACTATGAAGTGGAGCTATAGGCATCCTGGCAATGCATGGCAAGATTACTGGGTCTCCTCCCCTGTGATAAACGGGGAGGATGTTTACATGCAGGCGCGGCGGAGCCTCGTTGCGTTCAGCTCGATGGGGAAGATGGCATGGAGCTTCGGCACCTATGCAGCGAGCAGTGCCCATCCCTCGTCCCCCGCCATCGATAGCGGGGGCAGGATATTCTGGGGCACCGGTGATCTTTATACGTTATATGCCATCAACTCCAACAGATCGCTTTCGTGGAGCTACCGTACGGGCGGCACGTTGCAATCATCTCCCTCGATCGGCTCCGACGGCAAAGTCTACATCGGGTCCTATGACAACAAACTTTATGCATTAACCTCTACGGGTGCGCTCTCCTGGTCGTATCTGACAAAGTACGATGTGTTCTCGTCTCCCGCGATCGACGTTTCCGAAAGAATCTATGTCGGTTCCAGGGATAATATGCTCCGTGTATTCACCGCTGCGGGTGCGCTCTCTTGGAGCTACGCGGCGCGTTATGATATAGATTCCTCTCCCGCGATCGGCAGTGATGGCGTGGCGTACGTTGGGTCGCAGGATGGGAAAGTGTACGCGATCGATGCCAACGGGGTGCTCGTAGGGAACTACAATACCGGCGCGCAGGTAAACTCCTCTCCGTCGATCGGCTCGGGCGGGCGGGTCTATGTGGGGTCTGACGACAACAACATCTACGCGCTTGAGACACGGGCCCCGACGAACACGCCAACGATCATGCCAACGAAGACACCAACAGAGACACCGACGCCGACGGCGACATGGAACGATTTGACGCCGACTTATACGCCGACGATCACGCCGACGATCACGTCGACGCCGACGATCACGCCGGAGGTAACGGCCATCTGGACGGCGCTTCCGGAGGGCCCATGGCCGATGTTCCGCCGTTACAGGGATCATAGGGCGAAAAGCGGAAGCTACGGCGTGGATTGTGGCGGGGCCCTCGCATGGACCTACGAGACGGGCGGCAGTATTACATCCTCTCCCGCCCAGTCTTCGGATGGGACCATATACGTCGGGAGCGAAGATAATGTGTTCTATGCGTTTTCTCCGACCGGCGAGCTCGAATGGCTCTACGAGACCGGCGATCCCATAGTCGCATCTCCCGCGATCGATAGCGTTGGGAACGTGTATGTCGGTTCGGAGGACAACCAGTTCTATGCATTCAACTCCGTCGGTGGTTTAAAGTGGACCTTTACGCATCCGGGCGGAGCGACGGAAGATCAGTGGGAATCCTCGCCGGTGATAGACTCGGCGGGTTTGATATATCTCCAGGCGAGGAGGAGCCTCACCGTCATCGACTCAGCCGGATCGTTTGTGTGGAGCTTCCACACCAACGCGGCTGGCACTGCACACTCCTCGTCTCCAGCTCTCGGAAGCGATGGGCAGATATACTGGGGCACCGGCGATTTGACCATGTTGTACGCCATCAAGTCCAACTACACGTTTGCATGGGGCTATAGGACGGGTGGTACATTGGAATCATCCCCCGCAATCGGTTCCGACGGCAATGTCTACTTCGGGTGCTACGACAACAATATCTATGCAGTTGCGTCGACGGGTGCACTCTCCTGGTCATATCTAACAGGGGCAAAAGTCCACTCGTCACCGGCGGTCGATGCTTCCGAGAATATCTATGTTGGTTCCAGGGACAACAGGTTTTACGTATTCACCTCGGTTGGCGCGCTCTCCTGGAGCTACTTGACGGTAAATGCGAACATAGACTCCTCGCCGGCAATCGACGCCAGGGGCTGGGTACATGTGGGAGCGCAGGACAATAGAGTGTACGCATTCACCGCCGACGGGACCCTTGTCTGGACATACGTGGCGGATGGATCGTTCAACTCCTCTCCTGCGATCGGCTCTGGCGGCAGGCTCTTTGTAGGTTCCAACGATAACAAGCTCCATGCCGTGGGACAGGCGTCGGTCACATATACCCTATATGCGGACGAAGACCCGGGGTTGGAGAGCTGGGTTGCGGTGCCGTTCGAGGGTACCGGGATAGGTACGACGGTCGATCTCGGGAATCGGATAGCAGCTTTGTTCACTTTCGAGACAGATGACAGTATAGTTATCGAACGCAAAATAGCTAGCACACAGGATACGGAGAT
>CAYWRA010000049.1:0-18470 GCA_964460305.1 uncultured bacterium | reverse complement strand
AAGAACCGGTCGCCGCTGATGTCCGAATGCGGTTCGAAGTCTTCCCCCGGCAACGTTTCCCACGCGGGGAAACAGACAACACTCCCCTCTCCCCCGAGTGTTTCGAGATCGCCCGCCATCTCCTCGACCTCCTTCGGCCCCTTGGCAATGAGCACAACCGGCCTTTTGAGCCGCTCACGGATATGGACGAGGAGATACGCGAGAGCCGAGCCGAAAACACCGGAGACGTTTAGAGGGACACCGTTCCTGAGCTGTCCGATAAGCTCGGATAGCGAGGGCGTGAGCACACCCCTATGGAGCGCCATGCCCGTGGATGTCACGTCATCCCCGCCGGCAGAGCGGGCGCCGGGATTCGACTGTTTCTGGGAGGAACCTGTACGGTGTGGAGCAGTCATGCAACAAGAAAATATCATATTCGGGGGCTAAATACAAACCGCCCCTCGAAGGAAAATCCCAAATCCCAAACCCCAATATTGAGAATGACAAATACCCCGACTGCGCCAAGGCTCCGTAGGGCAGGTAAATGACAAATGTTCCAGCACCAAATTCCAATGACCGAGTAGGTGAAACCGATTTGATTAGCTGAAACTTTGGTGCTTGGAATTTATTTGGGATCTGAGTTTTGGCCCACCATGAGGAGGGATCCCTGCCCGACGGATGGCAGGCGGGTGCCCTTGGTGGAGGATTTTCCTTATCAGTTTTGGGATTTTGGGATTTTGGGATTTATCATAAGGGTGCCCGTGGGCAGGTTTGGTTATCCTGAGCTCTTTGGCCGTGAGGAGGAAATCAGTAACCGAGCCCCGAGCACCCTATATGTTTCTTCATCTCTCCTCCCATAAGTTTATATACACCATCCCCAGCCCGGCGTCAAGATTGCGTGATGGAAACCACAGAGGGCACAGAGAGAAAGCACAGAGCGCACTGAGAAACAACATCGGAAACAAGGCGGTTGTTTTACAACGGGGGGGCCCCGTCGGGGGAGGAAACAAGACGGTTGTTTTACAAAGAGTAAAAGAGAAACCACGAGGACAGCCGGGATCCACGGATTTCACGGATGCACACGGATTTTTGGAGACCCACCTCAGGGTCAAACCTCATCTATTGTCAGATAATCTTCTGATGCAGTGAATTTATCTTCTTGGACAATCTCTTATCACTCGCCATTCTTTTCTGAACTCGCTTGTGAATATGTGCTATTGAGGCGCCACCGATGCCACCGAGTTCCTGCCCCAATCTTTGAAGTGGCGTCTTCCCGAAGTTGAGTCGGTAACTCAGTTCAATCAGAACCTGGCGTGCCTCGCGATATGATGATCGCGCCACAAGTAACTCCTCAGGCACTGTTCCATACTCTTTACTCACAATCTTGGCAATTACCTCAACCGGAATCGAACTTTTCAACTCGCGCACATGGGGGTATTCCCTCTGTTCCCATTCCTTTTCCTCAACAAACGTTTTCTTCACCCATGTAATAAAACCGTCCGTCCCTAATATCGCTTCTGCCCGTGTCTCTTCTAGTACATTCTTCGCCCCCCCACTTAATCCGGCAATAACAAAATCCCTATACCTTTTCTTGCCCTTCTTCGTGTCTCCCCCCATGTACCCTAATACCGACCCGTACGCCACAAACTTATCCCGCTTCCGCAATCCGATATATCCAGGCAAACTGCTCCATGCGTAAGATTCCAATACTTTTCCTTTATCTATCAACGATGTTTCTTCGTATTTCTTCAAGCGTACCGGATTGAGGTGCAAATATCGGCTGAGCTCTAAAAGATATTCATCCGCATCCACAAGGATGGCTTTGTATCTTCCCTGATAAAGATGGCCTACCCGGTGATGCCGGAGATTAAAATATGTCGTGTAGGCCGTGTTGAAACGCTGCATAAAGCGGCTAAGATTAGCTTCTCGCGTGCGCAATAAAAAATGGAAGTGATTGCTCATCAATACATAGCAATGCACTTCCACCTTGAATATATCGATACTCTCTGCCAACGTCTCTAGGAACCGTCTTCTATCCTTATCATCTCCAAATATCTCGGCACACGCATTCCCACGACTTGTCACGTGGTACCATGCGCCGTCATATTCGATCCTGAGTGGTCTAGCCATATGACAAGACTATCATCCTCTCCAACTATCTGTCAATAGATGAGGTTTGACCCTGAAGCTTCTCTCTCCGTGTCCCCGCCTGAGGCGGGCAGGTCCGTGGTGAAATTTAGCGGCTGTTCGCCTGGCGGGATTGTGCGGCGGCCTTGAGTGTATTTCGGAGCAGCATGGCTATGGTCATCGGGCCGATGCCGCCAGGCACGGGGGTTATGGCGGCCGTTTTCGGGGCGACGCGATCGAAATCCACGTCGCCGACGAGACGGTATCCGCGTTCCGCCGCTCCATCCTCCACCCTGTTGACGCCGACGTCTATGACCGTCGCTCCCTCACCCACCATGTCCGCCGTGATGAAGCGAGGTTTCCCGATGGCCGCAACGAGGATCTCCGCCCGCCGCGTGTGCGCGGCTAGGTTTCGCGTTCCGGTATGGCACAGCGTCACCGTTGCGTTCGCGCCCTCCCCTCTCTGCATGAGTATTGCGGCGAGAGGCTTTCCCACTATGTTGCTCCTCCCGACGATCACCACATCCTTCCCCCCCCACGTCATTCCAAACCGGGTAACGAGCTCGACTATCCCAATGGGCGTGCATGGGATAAATCCCTCCTGACCCAGCAAGAGCTTGCCCATGTTCACCGGATGGAAACCGTCCACGTCCTTCTCGGGAGAAACCGCGGAAAGCATCCCGTAGGTATCCAACCCAACCGGCAGGGGGAGCTGGATGAGTATCCCATGCACCTCGGGGTTGGCATTCAACTCTTCTATTTCGGCGAGAAGCTTCCACTCCTCCGTAAGCGATGGGAAAGAGAATTGCCAGGACCGTATGCCTGCTTCCTTACAGGCGCGCTCCTTCATCTCCACATATGCCTTGGATGCGGGATCGTCGCCTGCCGTAACGAAGGCGATGCCGGGAAGAACGCCTTTCGCGCGGTGCAGCTCCTCAACCGCCGTTTTTATCTCCCGCCTGATGTCGGCGGCGATCTTTTTACCGTCGATGATGTTCGGCATAAGCCCCCAGGGGTAAAACCCCAAATCCCAATATTAATGTTTAACCACCCCAAAGGGGCCCCTTTCCCGAAGGGATCCCTTTTGGACGGGGGAGGGCACTGAGACTTCTACTACAGTAACAACAGTTTCTCGTTTTTGATCTCTGGAACAATAAATAATCCGCTCCATCCGCAATATCTGCGGTTAAGATTAACCGCCTTCTCTGTGTTCTCCGTATCCTCTCTCTGTGTCCTCTGTGGTTTAAATATTATACCCGGTCCGCTCACACAGTGCGAATGACAAAGCATTTCGAGGGGCATTTCTCCGCGGCTACCGCAAAGTCATCCCAGTCCGGGGGGAACTGGGGCAAATTGTTTTTCACAACCACCTTACCCGAAGGGGTGATCTTCGGTAGGGCGCAGAGGCCGCATGCGGTGCAGCCCACATCGCACGCCTCTTTCACCTTCTTACCCCTATCCCTAGACAGACAGGCGACGTACACCCTTTGCCGCCGCGGGATGAGTTCGATGATATGGCGGGGGCATATGGCGACGCACTTGCCGCAACCCGTGCACTTCTCCTCCAGTATCTCCGGCAAGCGGTTTGCGGTCATACGGATCGCGCCAAAGGGACAGGCGCCCACACACGACCCCATGCCGAGGCACCCATAGATACAGGATTTAGCGCCCGCCTCCAGGGCCTCGATCGCCACGCAGTCCCTAACGCCCCTGTATATCGCCTTCTCCCTCGCCTCCCTTACTCCCCCTCGGCAGCGCACAACCGCCACGCGGGGCTCCGCCGGCATTTCTTCCGTCCCAAGTATCTGCGACACCTTCTTCACCACAGCAGCTCCGCCGGGCGTGCACTGCCGCGCGTGCGCCTTCCCGGCTACGAGAGCCTCAGCCATCGCATTACAGCCGGGGTATCCGCACACGCCGCAGTTGAGCCCCGCCAGCGCATGCGCAACCTCCTCAATCCGCGGATCGACCGTGACCGAAAAGATGCGGCTGAACAGCGCCAGGATGATCCCGAGGCCGAGACCCATGAGGCCGAGAACCAGTAGAGATAGGATGGTGACGTTGTACATCTTTTAAATCCCAAATCCCACCGGGGCCAAGGCCCCGGAAATCCCAAATCCAAAACCCCAAATCCCAATATTGAGAATGGCAAATGACAAAACTCGATAACTTTCTTACTTGATAGCTCGATGTTAAAACGACAGCCCGGCGAAACCGAGAAAGCCGATCGCGGTAAGGCCGGCCGTTATGAGCGCGATGGGGATGCCCCTGAGCGGCCGAGGGACATCCGCAAAATCGAGCCGCTCCCGTATGCCCGCCATGATCAGCATTGCTAGCGTGAAGCCGACGCCGCCCCCGAACCCCTGGACGATGCATTTGATCAGGCTGCCGGGCACCCCGAACAACTGCTGTTTGTTCAGCGTTGCGACGCCGAGCACGGCGCAGTTCGTGGTGATGAGCGGGAGATATATCCCGAGCGCGCGGTAGAGGGCGGGGACGGATTTCTGCAAGAACATCTCGACCATCTGCACGAACGCGGCGATAACCAGGATAAAGGCGATGATATACAGATAGGTGATGCCGAGCGGCGCCAACACCCATTCATAAACCGCCCAAGTGATCACCGAGCTCATGACCATCACGAAAATAACCGCCATCCCCATCCCCATAGCGGAGGACGTCCTCTCAGTGACCCCTATGTAGGGACAGAGGCCGAGGAACTGGCAGAATATAAAGTTATTCACCAGCGCAACGCCGATAAAAATGGAGAATAGTTCAAACATGTGCATCTTGGCCTTTCGCCTTCAGGTGCCGGAACAGCCCCATGAAAATACCGAACGTAAGGAGGGCCCCGGGGGCGAGGGTCATGATCAACATCGGCTCATACCCCGATCCAAAGACGAGATAACCGTAAAACTTCCCCGCGCCGATTATTTCCCTGACGGTCGAGAGGAGAAGAAGCGCCAGGGTAAAGCCCGCTCCCATGCCGAGCGCGTCGAGGACCGCGGCCATCACCCCGGAAGTGGCCGCGAACGCCTCCGCCCGCCCCAGGATGATGCAATTCACCACTATGAGCGGGACATAGATGCCGAGGCGCGCGTACAACGCCGGCGCAAAGCCATGCATGACGAGGTCGACGATCGTCACAAATGAAGCGATGATAACGATGTAAATCGGAATGCGTATCCTTTGGACCTGCGCGACGAACGCGGGAGGGAATATCCTGTCGAGAAATCGCATGAGCGCGGCGATCACGATGTTCGAGCCCAGGAGGACGAAGGTGGCCGCCGCCCCCATGCCGAGCGCATTCGATATGCTCACCGATACCGCCAGCGTCGGACAGAGACCGAGGACGATCACGAATATCGGATTGAGCGTGACAATCCCTTTCGTGAACTCCTTCCAGTAGCCAGTCTTCTCCGAGTTATTGTTGGCCATCATACCCTCTTACGATTTTCGCGCGTTTTTAGCGGCGAGGAACGACTCGATTGAATCCTTTACCGCCTGTGTAAGGGCGCGGCTTGTAATCGTCGCCCCCGTGATCGCATGGATTCCCTTCCCACCCTGGGACGGCTTCAGCAATACCAACTCATTCACAGAGAGCCCGCGGTATTGTTCCTGGAACCACGGTTGCCGATTCGCGGCGAAGGCATTCCCCTTTTTGAAAAGATTCGCTATGTGTGCCCAGATCGTCTCTTTTGCCTGTATCTCGTCGACACGGGCGCCGAGCCCGGGCGTTTCAGCCTGTTCCAGCACCTTGATTCCCCGAACGATCCCTCCGGGATCGATGCCGACGAGGATCTTTAGGATGCTCTGATATCCCTGCCGCTCTCCGAGGAGGGCGTATCCGATGACCTCGCCGTTCTTGGCATACGCCTCATAGTAGGCTATCGCCTTCCCGCCCTGGAGCGGGCACTCTTTCCTCTCGGAGAACCGGTCGGCCTGGGGGACGACCACTTTCAGAGATTCGTTAAGAGTCCTTGCGGCCGCCGTATCGATCGAACCCCGCGTAAACTCGTATACCAACCCCAGGGCAAGGCCGTTGAGAAGGCACACCACCGTTAGCAACACCGTCAGCTTCACTATATCCCGCATGTGAGCACCATAGGTTTAAATCCCAAATCCCAATTTCCAAATCCCCCACCCAACAAACTGGCCTCGAAGAGGCCCCGTTGGGGCGCGCCTCCGCGGTGAGTAGTTTCTTCCCCTTTATTTCTTCTCCTCTAACCTCTTATTCTCTTTTACTCTTTGTAAAACAACCGCCTCGTGCTCTCCGTGCCTTCTCCGTGTCTCTGTGGTAAAAAATCAGTCGCGCCTTGTCCTGTTACCGAATCTCCTCGGCTGCGTGTAGCGGTCTATTATCGGCGTGAACGCATTCATAAGGAGGATCGCGTAGCATACCCCTTCAGGGTACCCTCCCCATACCCTGATCACTCCCGTAATCAGTCCGCAGCTGGCGCCGAAAATCAATCTCCCCTTACCCGATATCGGTATGGTCACCATGTCCGTGGCCATGAAACAGGCGCCCAGCACCGCCCCTCCGGCCAGGATCGCAAACAATGGATCGCGGCCGCTAAGCCAACTCATGAGCGCCAATCCCCCGAGGAAAGAAACCGGCGTGTGCCACGTGATGTCGCCCTTGACCAGCAGGAAGACCGCGCCCAGCAGGAGCAGCAGCGTTGAGGTCTCGCCGATGCAGCCCCCGATGCGCCCCAGGAACATGTCCGTATAGGATGGTAGAGGGATCGCAAGCTTTTCTTTGATGATCCCCAAGGGAGTTGCGCCCGTCACGTTATCCCAGGCGCCATAGAGCCTCCAGCTCGTCATCCTCACCGGATACGACGCCATCAGAAACGCCCTCCCGATGAGGGCCGGATTGAATATATTGTAGCCCAGGCCGCCGAAGGCGTGTTTGGCGATTGCAATCGCTACAAAACTGCCCACAGCCGTCATCCAGAGCGGTACGCCGGGAGGGAGATTGAAGGCGAGGAGGATGCCGGTCACCACGGCGCTCCCGTCGCTTACAGTGACCCCCTTCCCGAGCAGCTTCTGAACCACCGCCTCGATCACCACGCAGCTAACGACGCAGGCCGCCGTCACATACAGCGCGGCAAGGCCGAATGACCAGATGCCCCAGCCGAGCGCGGGGAGCAATGCGACGACCACCCGCCACATGATCTTCTCGACCGATTCGTCGCTGCTTAGGTGCGGACCGGGTGAGAGAATAAAAAGCCGTTTCTCGTCAGTTGACACGGGCGCTCCTTTTCTTCAGCTCCAACTTCGCCCTTTTATAAAGCTGTACCTGGTTCTTGCTGGTGGCACAAACATAGGCGCAGGCCCCGCATTCCATGCACTCGTTCACGCCGTACTGTTCGGCAATGTCCCACCGTCCTTTTTCCGCCGCCCGGCGGATGAGCGCCGGTGAGAGGCCCATCGGGCACACCCTGAGACAGAGACCGCACCGGAGGCATGCCCGCGGTCTCAAAACGGCGGGCGCGCACTCGGGAAGCGCTATGATCCCGGATGTCCCCTTCACCACGGGCACGTCTGCGGTCCACTGGGAAACCCCCATCATCGGCCCTACCATGATGAGCAGGGAGGCATCGGGCGTCAAACCTCCGCTCTGCTCGATGAGGTCCTTGAACGGTGTGCCGATGCGAACGAGCCAGTTCGCGGGCTCTCGCATGCATGTCCCTGAAACGGTGACGACCCTCTCATAAAGCGGTTTCCCTTCGGCGCACGCCTCCCAGACCGCGACGGCCGTGCCCACGTTCTGCACCACAACACCCACGTCCGCGGGCAGCCCCCCGGCGGGGACCTCGCGCCGCATGATCGCCGAGATGAGCTGTTTCTCCGCCCCCTGGGGATACTTGACATCGAGGAGGACCGCCGTCACATCGGGCATTCCCGCCGACGCCTCCAGTATCCTCTCGTATGCGTCCCTCTTGTTACTCTCAATTCCTATCCACGCGCGGGATACGCCGGCAGCACGCATGATGAGACGGGCGCCCGCGACCACGTCTTTCGGCCTCTCGATCATGAGGCGATGGTCGGCGGTGAGGAACGGCTCGCACTCCGCACCGTTTATAATCACGCACTCGAGCTTCTTCTCCGGAGGGGGCGATAATTTGAAATGCGTGGGGAATTCAGCCCCTCCCAATCCTACGATTCCGGCCTCCCTTATGCGCGAGATGATCTCGTCTCTCGATAGGGAGTACGGGTCGGGAGCGGCCGCAGCGCCCCATGCCCTCTCGTCCTTCCCATCCCCCTCGATCACCGCCGCCGCGCCGACCCCGCCGTAAGGCACGGGGACATCCTCGATCGATGCGACGGTCCCGGAGATGCTCGCGTGTAACGGCGTCGACATCGGCCCCGAAGCCTCCGCTATCCGCTCTCCCGTCCGGACGCATTGCCCCTTGTTCACGATGAAACGCGGCGGGGCTACGGCATTCTGAACGAGTGGAATACGGACGAGGGACGGAAGGGCCGCGCGTCTTATCGGGAGCGCGCTCGTCAACTCCTTGCATTCAGGAGGGTGGACGCCGCCGCGGAACGTTTTCATCCTTGCCAAAATAGTCATTCGATCATGCCTCACAAATAACGCCACACGATATACGAGACGCGAAATACCGAAGTTACTCCACTTCCAATCGCCTCACGTCAAGTATCGGTGTGCCATCCGGCGACCGGCCTATCTCGTATCCCCACACCTTAACGCGATCGCCTTCATAATAAGACAGGTTGATCGCTCTCGACTTGAGAAGACACAAAACCCGCTTTCGAAAAAATCCCGTTACGAGACTGTGGTCCGCTCCGGAAACGGTGACCTCCTCGCATCTCACCATCGTGCCCTCGTGAACACGGGGGGTTTTTGCCATCTGCAAGCGTATGGTGGGCGGGGCCCCAGGCTGCCCTTCAACCATCGTCCCTTCCACCCGCGCCGCCGTGGAGGCTACCGGCGTCTCCTCGCTCTCCACGTCTTCTGCATCTTCCTTATCCTCGTCCCCCTCGGCGGACAGCTTTTCCAGCTTCTGCGTCCCCTTTTCGTCGGGCAGGAGGTCGATAAGCTCGGAGCTTACCCATAGGTACGCCGCACTGGGCGGTTTAATCGACGTCCATTCATCGCGCGTTTCAATTCCCTCGACCCGCTCCCCTCTCGAGAGCTGGCATATCACCGTCGAATTCTCCGACGGTCTCACGCGGACGTTGAGGCGGCCGGGGATTACTTTTCCTCCTGAAATATATCTGCTCGATACCCAAAAGGAAACGTCCCTCGGGGGTATGACGCGGAACCATCCGGAGTCGAGCCCGCAGGCGGTCACCCGCCCGCCTTTGTCGAGCCGCGCGACTATCTCGTAGTTCAAGCTCCTTCCCGCACGCAGGTTGACCCGGTCGGTGTTTACCTCGCCGACACAGGGGAACTTGATCTGCCCAGCGCGCACAATGCCCGGTGAGCACCCTATAACGCCGGCCGCGCATATTACAATAAAAAAGAGACGGATGCCATCAAGTCGCACTGCCGTTGCTCTCATTGACGGTTCCCCCCACGCGGGCCTTTCCTGAACGTAGCCCGCTCAACGCCTCCGCCCTCGAATATCCTGTTCAATTCCTCCGAGCCGAGACACCGGTATCTCCCCACGGGGAGGACTCCGAGTTTCAATTCGCCAATCGCTATTCTGCTCAACCGTTTCACGGGGGATCCGACTGCAAGAAACATCCTTTTGATCTGGTGCTTCCTCCCCTCAGCAATCCGTATAGTGACGATCTCTCCGCTCCCCCGCCGTTCTAGCCTTAACACGCGTGAGGGAAGCGTTTTCTTTCCGTCGAGAAATATGCCCCTTTCGAGAACCGCTCTAGCCCTCGGCGACAACGCCCGTTCGACGTATACCCTATAGGTCTTGCCGACATGCGCGCGCGGATGTGCGACGCGATGGGAAAAATCCCCGTCATTGGTCAGCAATAGAAGGCCTTCGGCATCCGAATCGAGGCGTCCAACCGTGTACAAGCGTTGCGGGACGCGGCTGAGCAGATCATAAATGGTGCGACGCCCCCGTTCGTCCGAGTGCGTGCAGAGATAACCTCGCGGCTTGTTGAGGATGTAATATACCTTCTTCTCGGATCTGACCCTCTCCCCATCGAGGGTGATCGCATCCCGCAGAACATCGGCGCGGGTTCCCAAATCGCGTACTTGTTTCCCATTGACACAGACGCGTCCCTGGACGATGAGCTCCTCGCATGCCCTCCGCGATCCATAGCCTGCTTCCGCCAATATCTTCTGGAGTCGCTGTGTCATGGAAATACGAGGTACAGTTTTTTACTAAGAGTAAAAGAGTGCAAACTGATCTACTCACCAACCGCTGATGCTATATTCCTGCTTTCAACGTTTCCATCCACGAATTAACACGCCTGCGTGCCGAAACGCGCTCCGGCGGCAGGCGCGGAGTGGACGGATTAGAAGAAACTATTGAAATTTCTTGTGATAAAATCCGTGCCAATCCGTGGATTAATGACAAAACCTCATTGTGTTTTGACATTTGTCATTTGGTATTTGTCATTTACCATTAGCTACCTTAACGTTCAGCGCTACTCCGTCACCTTCGTCTTGGGCAGGCCGAGCGGTGAATTCTCATCCTTCAGTTTCCCCTTCGCCTTAAGGATATCGATTCGCTCGAATCTTTTGAGGACATTCCTCTTCACCTTCACCTTGCCGCTTCCGCCGAAACTAGGATGTCTGCTCACGTGATAAACCTCCTCATTTTTTAACCGCGGATTGAAAACTCGATAAACTACCGCATACAGTTTGTTCGCCGCAGCATTCCTATCCACGTCCCGACGGGATCCCTTCGGGGCGCGCCTTCCCTGTGTCCTCTGTGATTAAAAATTACCTCTCTCCCGCGAAATGGCACGCCGCCCGACACTGCGGGGCAAGCTGTCGCAATTCCGGTTCGCGCTCAACGCATACCGATTGAACCATGCCGCATCGCGGATGAAAACGGCACCCGCCAGGATACTCTATGGGGTCAGGAACACCGCCCCCGATTGCTTCGAGCCGGGACCGACGCCTCCCCCCAAGCCGCGGCGCCGATTTTAACAGCGCGCGCGTATATGGATGCGAGGGCATCGCGAGGAGTTGCTGCGCGGGGCCCTCCTCGACGATCTTCCCCGCGTACATGACCGCGATGCGGTCGGCCAACTCCGAAATGACGCCCATATCGTGGCTGATGAGCAGCAGCGCCATGCCCGATTTCTTCTGCACCTCTTCCAAAAGTTCGAGTATCTGCGCCTGGGTGGTCACATCAAGCGCCGTCGTCGGCTCGTCGGCAATGAGCAGCCGCGGATTGCACGAAAGCGACATGGCGATCATCACCCGCTGCTGCATCCCACCCGACATCTGGTGCGGATACTCGTGTAACCGCGCCCCCGGCGCTGGGATGCCCACGCGCGCAAGCGCATCCCTAGACGTCGATAAAGCTCCCCGCCGCCCGGCGTCCTGGTGGAGCCTCACCGACTCGGCAATCTGGCTTCCGATCGTGCGCACCGGATTGAGCGACGCGAACGGATCCTGGAAAACCATTCCGATCTCATTCCCACGGATGCGCCGCATCTCCCTGTCGGAAAAGGCGAGCAGGTCCCTCCCCCGCCAAAATACGCGCCCGCCGACAACGGCCCCCTGGCGGCGGTCGATGAGCCGGAGGATCGAAAGCGCAGTGGCGCTCTTGCCGCATGCACTCTCACCCACCAAGCCGAGCGTTTCCCCCTCGTCGATGCTCAAGGAGACCCCATCGACGGCCCTGACGGCGCCTTCGTCAGAAAAGAAATGCGTCCTGAGATCGACGACTTCAAGCAAGGCTTGGGCCATACGTTCCCCGCTATCGGAAATCCCGAAGGCCGACGCCGACGCAAAGCATCCACCAACAATGAGCCGTTGGTGGATGCTTGCAATCTCCCCTGACCCGTGCGGCTACTTTGCGGGAGCCTGTATACCCCCGGCTACGGCTGCTTTTTGAGCCTCAAACGGCGCCGACGATGTCTCAGCAACCGCGGCAGCGGCCGGCTTTTTCTCCACGGCGATCGTGCTCACTATGGATCTCACCCCGCCTGGTTTGACCCTGGTGAAGAGCAGGCAGGTGACGATAAACGTCACTGCGAAGACAACTGTCGCCTTGCTCAACACGTCTCCGGCGCGCGCGCCGAATATGGTCTGCCCGCCCCCCCCTAGTCCAAATGCCCCCGAGAGCCCGGCATCCTTGCCGGACTGGAGGAGCACGGCGACTACCAGGAGCACGCAGCTCATCACATGCACGACCACCACTATCGTAAATAGCATGTCTCCTTCTCCTTACCTGTTGTACTTCACGATGCTGCAAAATGAATCCGCGTCAAGGCTTGCCCCCCCGACGAGGGCGCCGTCAATGCCTTCCTTCGCCATCAGTTCCTTGATATTGGCCGGGGTCACACTCCCGCCGTATAGGATGCGCATCTTTTCGCTCGCCACGCCGTGATAGCGCTCCCTTGCCCAGAGGCGGATCGTAGCGTGGGCCGCCGCGGCCTGATCGGGCGTGGCGGTGCGCCCCGTCCCGATCGCCCATACCGGCTCATAGGCGATGACGCATTTCAGGAAACTACCCTCATCGAGCGAAGCGGCGACGCCGTCCATCTGCTTCCTCAAAACCTCATCGGTGACGCCCTGCTCCCGCTTCTCAAGAGATTCTCCGACGCACACGATCGGAGTGAGACCCGCCGAGAGGGCCGCGCCGATCTTCCTGCTTATCGTCTCGCTCGTCTCTCCAAATAGCCTCCGCCGCTCCGAGTGTCCGACGATCACGAAACCGCATCCAACATCCTTGAGCATCGCCGCGCTGACCTCCCCCGTGTATGCGCCCTTGGCCTCCCAGTAGAGGTCCTGCGCCCCCAGTTGTATCGTGCTCCCTTCGAGTATCTCTCCGATCGGGTTAAGCGCGGTGAACGGCGAGCACACGACGATCTCCGTCTCCCTCTCGTCGTAGAGTTCCCTCTTCAGGGCCGCGACGAGCTCTATGGACTCGCCGACGGTCTTGTTCATCTTCCAGTTGCCCGCAATAAGCGGCTTTCTCATAAATATCACCAAATTCTCACCACGGAGGGAGACACGCCCCGAAGGGGTCCCTTTAGGAGAGAACACTGAGAGAAAAAGAGTAATAGTTTTACAAAGAGAAAAAGAGAGAAAGAGGGGCAGAAAAACAAATGTCATAAGGAGTATCGGTAAAGTAGCCCCCCTCCCTAATCCTCCCTTTCCGAAACCTGTCCGCCTATGGCTGAAGAGAGGGATGGGCGGGGGTGAGCACCACCCCGAAACTATCCCTTTATCTCTTATTCTCTTTTACTCTTTGTGAGAATTGTTATCTCCGTGTCCTCTGTGTCTCCGTGTTAGATTTTATTTGTCCGTCAAAGCGGCGATGCCGGGCAGTTCCTTCCCCTCCAGGAACTCGAGCGATGCGCCCCCGCCGGTGGATATATGCGTGATCCTGTCCCCCAGGCCGAATTTATTGATCGCAGTCACCGAATCGCCGCCGCCGACCACGCTCACCGCTTTCGCATCCGCAATCTTCAACGCAATCGCTTCGGTGCCCTTCGCGAACTCGGCGATTTCAAACACGCCCATCGGCCCGTTCCAGAATACCGTTCCAGCGGCGGTAATCTTCTCTCCGTAGACGGCGACGGTACGCGGACCGATGTCGACGCCGATCCACCCCTCCTCGATGCCGTCTCTTCCCGCCAGCTTGGTCTCGCTCCCCTCGGCGACTTTTTTCGCCACGAGGTGGTCAACGGGGAGCATAAGCTCCCTCCCCTCGGACGCAGCCGCGCGGAGGAGCTCGGAGGCGAGCGAAAGCTTCCCCTCTTCGACCAGCGACGATCCGACCGGGACTCCTTCGGCCTTGAGCAGCGTGTAGCTCATCGCCCCGCCGATCAGCATGCAATCCGCCTTCCTCAACAAATTCTGGATCACGCCGATCTTCGTAGATATCTTCGCCCCGCCAAGGATCACCACGAATGGGCGCCGGGGGCTGGCGAGGAGATCCCCGAGATATTTGACCTCCTCCCTCATCAGATAGCCCATGGCGGACTGCGCGATAAAACGCGTAACCCCCGCAGTCGACGCATGCGCGCGATGCGCGGCGCCGAATGCGTCATTTACGTAGACGTCGCCGAGCGACGCGAGCGCCTTGCTGAACGACTCGTCGTTCTCCTCTTCCTCGGGGTGGAACCGCAGGTTCTCCAGCATGGCGATCGACCCCGGCTTCATGTTACGTACGAACTCCTCCACTTTCGGGCCGACGCAGTCGCCGAGGGGGGTAACGTCTTTGCCGATCAATTCCGAGAGCCGACCGGCCACGGGTTTCAAGCTAAGCGATGGAACCACCTTCCCATCGGGCCGCCCCAGATGGGACATCAGTACCAGCGCTCCACCGTGATCGATTGCGTAGCGGATCGAGGGAAGGGCGGCCCTGATACGGCTATCATCGACGACACGTCCATCCTTTCCCAGCGGGACGTTGAAATCCACCCGCATGAGCACCCGTTCCCCTTTGACATCCAGATCCTCGATAAAAAGTTTTGGCATTATATTTTCCGGTGTATAAGCCGTAAGCTGTAAGCTATAAAAATGAAGCGAAAAAGCTTATGGCGCTTACCACTTACCGATTATATCATGCGGGAGAGCAACTTTAGAAGGTCCACGCAGCGGCAGGAATAACCCCATTCATTATCGTACCAGCCGATCACCTTAACCATCCTGTCACCCATGGCCATCGTACAGAGGGAATCAAAAATGCAAGACGCCGGGTTTCCGACGAAATCCACCGTTACCAGAGGCTCTTCGCAGTATTCCAGAATCCCCTTGAGCGGCCCCGCTGCCGCTTCCTTCATCGCGGCGTTCACCGACTCCACCGTGATGCCCTTGTTCGTCACCGCCACGAAATCGGTGATTGACACATCGGCGGTCGGCACGCGGATCGACATGCCGTCAAGCCTACCTTTAAGCGCGGGGATGACCTTCGCCACCGCCACGGCGGCTCCCGTCGTGGTGGGGATCATGTTGAGCGCCGCCGCGCGCGCGCGCCGCAGGTCCTTGTGGGGAAGATCGAGGATCCTCTGGTCGTTGGTATAGGAATGGATCGTCGTCATGAGTCCCCCCTCGACGCCGAACGAATCGTGGAGGACCTTGACCATCGGGGCAAGACAGTTCGTGGTGCACGAGGCATTTGAGATGAACCGATGCTCGGGTTTGATCGTCTCCTCGTTGACCCCCACTACCACGGTCGCATCGATATCACCCTTTGCGGGGACGGTGAGCAGGACCTTCTGGGCCCCGGCATCCACGTGCTTCTGGAGTTGTTCTTTTTTCCTGAAGACCCCCGACGACTCCAGCACGATGGAAACGCCTAGCGCTTTCCACGGCAGGGCGGCGGGATCCTTCTCCGAGAGCACTTTAATAGCGCGCCCATTCACCACGAAGGATCCGTCCTTCTCCTCGACGGCGCCTTCAAAACGCCCGTGCACCGAATCGTATTTCAAGAGATGCGCAAGCGTGGGCGCATCGGTCAGATCGTTGACGGCCACAACCTCGCAATCCTTCACTCCCTCCTGCTGGAGGATCCTGAACACCTGCCGCCCGATGCGGCCGAATCCGTTGATACCTACTCTTACCGCCATCTTACCTTCTCCTTTGCCTTTTATCTTTATGCCTTACACCTTGTGCTGTATACCGGTGCGGAAGGGGGCGACCCACGGCTTAAAGCCCAAAGCCGAAAGATACGCAAACAACTCAAGCCCCGACCGTTTACCTTTGCACCTTTAACCTTACACCTTATACTGTAGTTATGGTGCGGAAGGGGGGATTTGAACCCCCATAACCCGTTAGGGTCACAAGGCCCTCAACCTTGCGTGTCTGCCGGTTCCACCACTTCCGCACTAGCCATCAAAAAGCATGTTATTGTACCCCTTCAGCCTCCCGGTTGCCACTGTTTTTTAAGGAGGGTAGTGTTTTTTGGGCCAGGATGTAACGGACAGTCATGGGGTTTTGCCGGGCAGGACAAGCCTGTCAAGGGTCGTTGCGAGATGCTACGGAGATTGAGAGGCGTGATAAGGCCGTCTCTATGGAAGGACGAGATCCTTTGCGCCCTCATACGCGATCCATCCCCTCGTCATGGGTTTTTTATCGATCATGACGGCTTTTAGAAAATCATTTTCGCTACAGAGAGTCAACTTCATGTCGTACTCACCGGGCGTGGACTGTCGCGGGATGAGTATGTTACATCTCTGTACGACCACTTCCCCATCCCTCCAACGCGAGGAGGGGTAGATCCGGAAAGGAGCAAATAGAACCCGTTCGAAAGAATAGCCCGGATCCCTCCGGCTGGTGAATCGGGCCGCGATGAAGTAATTTGCCGATGAGGCCCTCAGGCGCTGGCAGTAGACATCAAGGGCAATGACATGCTCACCCATCGCCATGCCTTTCTTGAGCGTATAACCGCACAGCTTGATGTCGGGCACGGGTGTCAGATCCAGAACATGCGCCGCCTCTCTGCACTCACCCGTTCCAACCAGCCCCGGAGATGGAGCCGGCCCCTTCTTAAAAAGCGCCAGCGAATTCACCGTGTCGACAAGCTCCCAATTCCCACCCATGAGAAACCTCCGTATGTCGGCGTCCCCACCGGGCGTATAAAAATCGTAAAAGGTCAGCAGATCGTCAAAATCCACGAGCAGATATTGACTGGACTGCTGCGCCTCTGACGCGACGACCCGCCACGCCTCGTTCTGGGAGGCGGCATAGACATGGTAGAAATGGAAAAGACACGGCCTCATAGAGAGCTTCGGGCAAAATCTGAACGTCGCGCACACCGCTGCATCTTTCGGTATCGCCTCCACCATCCTCTGCCTGACCGCATCCTCCTCCTTAAACCTCCAGGACTTCATTTGCCCCGGGAGATCGGGCAGGGGGCCGAACAGCCATGCGGAGAGAAGCGCCGAGGCCAGGACGATCGCATATATGCCGTACTCCCTCCTGGCAAGGGCCTTGACGCTGAGGACGTTCTTAATGCCGTATATCGAGGCGATGAAGACAAGCGGCGTGACTATCGAAGAGTATTGATACCTGATCGAAAAGTGCATCGGCCGCTGCGAAAGCAACCCCTCCACGAGGGAGATCGCCGGCATGAGCAGCGCGGAAGGCGAAAATACCGGCAGGAACGCAAGCGGGGCGAAGAGGTGGAGCAAATATGTAAGCTTAGGAGCGATCACGATCCCATTCCACACCATGCCGGGGTGAGAAACAAACGTTTTGAGAATCCCGGTAAAAGAGCTCCCGAGCCAGTCATAAAAGGCAGGGGGGCCTCCCGTGACCCTGGTCGATTTCAATGCCTCCGGAGCAAACTCGGGTTGAATGAATTTGACGCAGATAGCAAACCAGGCCGAGGCTGATATAAGCGGAAGCAATGCCCATTTCATGTCCGCCCCGTTCCCCCGTCGGGATCCCGTCCAAGACCCGATAAGAGCGAAAATCCCGACGGCGAACACCGGTATCGCAACATCCTCGCGGCACGCCAGGGAAAGAATGACAAAAACGCAAAACATGCCCCATCTCTTCCTTACATATAAATAGAACATCCATAGAATCAGAGGAGTTGCAAAAGCGATCATGTGGAATTCGAATAAATTCACCCAGGCGAGGGCCGGATACATAAGGTAGCAGACGGCCAATAAGAAACCGGCGTATGGTTTCATCATCCCTTTGCCGATGAGATAGATAGGCCATGCCCCGATGGCAAGACCCAGGGACTGGAGGAACAACAATGTCAGGGGACTGGGGAAGATTTTATAGAATGGCGCAAGAAACAGGCTGAGTAACTCAACATGCCCGCCGTTGAGCATGGTGGACTGCCCAAGGGATGTGGAGACGATGACTCCGCGGCTGGCATTCCAGACGGCCTGGTTTATTACGGCGAGATCGAGATCGTAGAAAGAAAAGGAATTGTATTTTTTAACGGCAATGTAAAAAAACAGGATCGTATAGCTCGCCATGAGCAGGGTAAGAAGGCCCCCCCGGTATAGATTCTCTCGACGCCTGATGAAGCCGCGCACGTTGGAACTCATTAAATACGACTCCCCGCGTAAAATCTCAGAAGAACGATCCCAAGCAGGGATACCATTCCCCCGGCCAGGATTTTACGGTCTCTGAAAATTAAATTTACGTTCCGGACGCCGTCGTCGATGAGTAATGCCTCTCCCTTGATGATATTGTCCGGCACCGTTTTAATGTACTTCTTGTATCTCTTAGTGCTCTGGGTCATAAGTTCGGTGACGTATTTTACGCCGCCGTTGCCACT
>CAYWRA010000048.1:0-19141 GCA_964460305.1 uncultured bacterium | reverse complement strand
ATTACTCTATAAAAATTCCTTGCAACCTCAGCTTCAAAGACTGACGGAATAGAGACCGCCACTTCCACACGCTCCAGCGACGCCGACGATCACACCAACACCGACTAATACGCCGACAAGATCGCCCACGCCATCGCCCACGGATACTCCGACTCAGACGCCCACAATAACCCCAACTCGGACACCGACAACAACCCCGACACAAACGCCCACGATGACGTGACACCCACCGCAACACCGACAAACACACCGACCGAGACCCCCACGAAAACGCCAACCGGCACGCCCACAGACACGCCAACCGAAACACCAACTCAAACACCCACAGAGACACATGCACCGGCACTCACGCCAACCCTCACGCCGCCGTCCGTTATGGATCTTGCGCCGAGCAAAACCGCGGTGGGAACGGGCGATATGTTCGAGATGGGGGTGGTAGTACGCGAGCGCATCGCCGGCATGGGGAGACTGGCGATCTATGCGCTGGATCAAACGCCGGGGGGAACGTGGTTATCGTTCGTACTAAACAAGGACGGGACCTTCGCGTTGGAACGCAGCATCAAACCGGCAACTACCGCATCGGCGATACCCCCGCTTGCGCTGACGTTGCTCAAACAACGGATTACAGACTCCCTCGCCCGCGGCGACTACAAGTTCGTCATCGGGGTGTTCCATGCGGGGGACCGGATAACACCGGCCGACTGGCGAGCCAAGGCGATCTATTCTTCGGAAGCGACCATCACGCTGCGATAACATAAATGACAAATACCAAATGACAAATGAATTACAAATGACCAAATAACAAAACCTCATGGTGTTTTGTCATTTGTGCTTTGTCATTCCCAACTTTGGGATTTGGGGATTTCTAGAACGGCGTGCGGCCGTCCAGGGCCTTGCCGATCGTCACCACGTCGCTGAAATCGAGGCTGCTCCCCATCGGGATCCCGTGGGCGATGCGGGTCACCTTCGCCGGGAATGCCTTCAGCTCCTTCGCTAGATATAGGGCCGTCGCCTCTCCCTCTACATCCGAGCCGGTGGCGATGATGACCTCCTTGATGCCGCCCTTCTTCACCCTCTCGACGAGTTCCCTGATCCGCAGTGCATCAGGTCCGACGTTGTCGAGCGGGGCTATCTTCCCCATGAGGACGTGGTAGCGGCCGCGGTAACTCCCAGCCTTTTCCACCGCCATCATGTCAGCCGGGCGTTCGACAACGCAGAGGGTCGTGGAGTCACGGCGCGCATCGGAGCAGATCGGACAGGGATTGGCCTCCGCCACGCTGTAGCAAACAGAGCAATGGTGGATCCTTTTCCTCAATTCCACAAGCGCTGCGGCGAGTTCGGTGCTGTCGGACGCGGGCGCCTTTAGGAGGTGAAAGACTATCCGCTCGGCGCTGCGCGGTCCTATGCCGGGGAGCTTGGTGAGCTCCTTGATGAGTTTTGCAATAGGATGAGGATAATGCATGGGGAAAAATCCAAAGAGTGAGAATGACAAATACCAAATGTCAAATGAATTACAAATGACCAAATAACAAAACCTCGTCGTGTTTTGTCATTTGAATTTTGTCATTGAGGTTAAAACGGCAATGGGATGTCGCCGGCGATCTTCTTCACCGATGCGGCGGCGAGCCCCTGCACCTTCTCCCTGGCATTCTGCGCCGCTTCGACCACCATCTCCTCGATCACAGACGCGTCTCCGCGGACGAGCAACTCGGGGGCGATGGTGACCTTGGTGATCTTCATCGTACCGTCCATCCTGACGCTCACCGACCCCTTGCGCGAAACACCCTCCGACTCGATTGCCGCCAACCCAGCGCTCACTTTGCCCATCTCTCGCTTCAGCGTATGGGCCTGCTTTAGCATGTTGAATATGTTAGCCACGAATCAGCCCTCCGGATTGCTCTTGTTTTCGGTTCTCTTCCGCTTTGTTCGGGTAATTTTAGCTATCCCTCCCCCATCGAAAGGGGGGATATAACTTACACCCACACAGAACGGGAGCGAACCTTATTTCTTTATGTCGATCACCTGCGCCTGGAACATTTCCAGGGCCGATTGAACCAGCGGATTCTTTTTAAGGTTCAGGATCTCCTTGCTCGGGGCGGAACCTTGCCCGACCACTTCCTTTTTCTCCGCGTTTCCCTTGATGTCGAAACGAACGCCGATGTCGGCCCCAAGCCTCTCGCAGAGGATGCTTTTCAGAAGCTTCTTATGCGGGGGGTGATCCAGGGAATCGCGGTGGTAGGCGCAATCCTCCGCGAACTCGACGCACAGCACCCCCTCCGTGACCCCAGCCGGCTTCCCCTCAATAAGGCAGGATTTTAGCAACGGCCTGAGGGTCGCAACACGCTCCAACACCTCAGACCAAATCTCATGTACGCGAGCCAGCACCTCTCCATCCGGCGGTGGGCTACGGTGGGGGTTATTGGCATCACCGGCCGTCTGCTGAACCTGGGGGCTCACTGGGGCTGTGGGAGCGTGCGCGTCCGGTGGTGGCACGCTATTCCCGGTTTCAGCAACGGTTCTCTTCACTGCCGATGCCTTTTCCGCGTCCGGACGCCCCCTGCCGGCCGGGGATGCTGATGGAGTAAAAAGATCCCCGCCCGAGTCGCCGGCATTCCCGGGTGACTTCACTCCCACCGCGGAACCCTTGAGTTTGACCTCAAGCGACCTGATCTTCTGCAAAATATCGGGTAGCGAGGCGACCTCGTTCATCCTGGCGGCCTTCAGGAATGCAAGCTCCAGGAGGATCCTGGGCGACAGGGCCCATTTCATCTGCTGATCGGCCTTTGTCAGCACCTCCAGCACGTAAAGTATCCCGTCCAGCGTTATTTTAGCGCTTTGGGCCGAGATCGCTTTCCACGTCTCCGGAGAGACCCCCGCCCCCTCCGCATCACTTCCCTTCACCAGCACGAGCATGATCGACCTCAGGTACGCGATCCAATCGGCGAGGAAGATCGGCAACTCCTTGCCTTCCCCGGCGATCGTACCGATGAGTTCGAGCCCCTTGCGAAAATCGCCGCTGATGAGCGCTTCTGTCATATCCTGGAGGACGGACTCTTTCACCAATCCCAGCATGGCGATGACGTCGCCTTCTCCTATCTTCCCCTCGGAAAACGAGACTAGCTGGTCCAGGATGCTCTCCGCGTCCCTCATGCTCCCCTGGGCGTAGCGGGCGATTGCGAAACAGGCTTCTTCATCGATGGAGATCTTTTCCGATTTGGCGATGCAGGCGAGCCTGTCGACGATCTCTTTTGGAGAGATGCTGCGAAGATCAAAACGCTGGCAGCGGGAAAGGATCGTCGCCGGGACCTTGTGCGGCTCGGTCGTGGCGAAGAAAAACTTCACGTGCGGGGGCGGTTCCTCGAGCGTTTTGAGGAGGGCGTTGAAGGCGTCGGTGGTGATCTGATGGACTTCGTCGATGATGTAGATCTTGTATCTGCTGGAGCTCGGGGCGAACTTCACGTTCTCCCTGAGCTCGCGGATCTGCTCGATGCCCCTGTTCGACGCGCCGTCGATCTCCAGCACGTCCATGCTGTTGCCCCCGACAATCCCTTTGCATGACGGACAACGGTCGCAGGGCGATGCGGTCGACCCCTCGCCGCAATTGAGGGCCTTCGCCAGTATGCGAGCCATGCTCGTCTTGCCGATGCCACGCGGCCCGGTGAAGAGGTAGGCGTGAGCCACCCGACCCCTCGCGATGGCGTTCTTGAGCGTCGTAGTCACATGCTCCTGCCCCACGACGTCATTGAACTGCTGCGGCCGCCACTTACGTGCGAGTACTTGGTATTCCATGACAATTCCTTATGCTTTCAACCTTTGACTTTCGGCTGTGGCTGCGGCGATTGTACCACAGGGGGAGTTTCCCCGCCAGCGGTCCTGAAGCTCCCAACCGCGAGTTCGAACTCCCCAAGATGCTTCATGAACAACGCCGGAGTCGAAGTATACGTGAGCGTATAGAATCGATCGCCTTTTATGAACATCACCTGCTTGTTCTGAAGCTCGGCGCCCATCCCTTGATGGCGCGCGGAGAGGGCGTAGGCCCTGACCCCATCAAGTTCACGCCACTCCTCCGCCGTCACCGAGTAGCCGGCGTAGTTTTGCCGGAACATTTCCTTCATTTCGTTCGCCGCGGCCTCGGTAAGCTCTTTCTGCCCCCCGGCGGAGGCTAGGGTGACGCTCACATTGACCCCTGGATCGGCGAGACAGAAGAAAACCGCGTCCATGGGCCGGACATCTCCCCCATGCCGCTCCCACCCTTCCGGACAGGTGATCCGGTACCCGCCGCTTTTGCTAACGTAGTCGCGCGTTTCCGCTTTTACTTTGGCGACAGCGTCTTTCTTTTGAGGCGGGCCGCCGCCTTCCGCCCCGGCAAGGGGAATGGACGCAAAAAAGGAAGAGACGAGCAACACGATAGCCGCCATGCGCCATGATGAGGATTGAGTCATAGTCTCTGAGTGAATTCCCGGTGATGTGTGGATAAAACCCGCGTCCCAAGAGAGGGTAATTTACCATAGACCGAGGAGATGGAGCAAGGTCTCGTTTGGTTAATCTGTAATCGTCCACAGATTTTCGCAGATTGTAAAAGCAGCTTACGGTTAAAAGCCTAACCTGATCTATTCACCAACCCTCCGGGGGCCAATTCGATAAAAAACCAACATTTTGACAATCACCGGCAAATGATGTATTCTATAAATGTGGATGTGATAATGGAAGCCAACCTGTCGGGGCTATATGAATAAAAAAATGACAGCAGTGGCGACATTTATGCTCCTCTTTCTGGGCGTCTTTTCCGCTCCCGGATATCCTGCGCAGAACCTCGAGATTTACTGCGTGTGGGCAAACGGCGGAGCGGGCACGTGCACCCTTGTGCGCGGACCTAGCGGAACTGCGGTGCTGCTCGACGAAACGGGAGGGAATACTGAGGCCAATGCCCTCTATAACGACATACTGGTCCCCAAAGGGATCACCTCTATCAACTACGCCGTCGCCTGCCACTATGACAGCGACCACATAGGCGGCCTCGATGACCTCGTGTCAAGGATGGGAGGAACATCCCGTTTCGGCACATTTTATGACCGCGGAGGGACGGTGGATGACAACGGCGATGCGATATCAGCCGCCTACCTGAACCTTGTCACCTCATCGGGGAAAAGGGCTACGCCGAGCCTTGACGGATCAAGCGATATCGACCTTGGCAACGGCGGCATCGTACGCTTCCTCTCCGTCGGCGCGCCAAACACGACGCCGGCGCTCTATATAAGGGGTAGGGCTAACGTCACCTCCGGTATATCGGAAAACAACAAGTCTATCTCCGTCCTCGTCACCTATGGCGGATTCGACTTCTACTTCGGGAGCGACCTTGAAGGGACCGGAGAGCAGGCGGTCGCGAGCGTGATCACCAAGGACCTCGGCCGGGAGTTGGACATTCTTCACGTCGATCATCACGGCGCCGATACTTACAATACCAGCTCGCTCTCATTTTTACAGACCATGGATCCCGAGGTCGCGGTGATATCCGTATGGAGCAATAATTATGGCCATCCGAGGAAAACGACGGTGGAGCGGCTTGAACAGGTCGTGGAGCCACTCCCACAGAGGATCATACGGCTCGCCCCAGGAGACATCAGCAATTCACTATGCGCGCCGGAGAATATGGCTTACTGTTTCACCACAAACAGGCATCTCGTGATCACAACCGACGGCACGACTTATACGGTGAGCACGGTGCCGCGGAGCGGCGGCAACAACATCACGGAACTGGGGCTGACCAATCATCCCACCGAACGCATTCCGACTCCCACCCCGACGCCCCCGATCACACTGCATCCCAACAAGACATCGTTCTCCACCGCCGACACCATCGCCATGACCGCAGACGTCGCGGCGACCGCGAACTTCACGCCTTATGTCCGCATCGTACGGCCGGGGGGGAAATATCTCTATCTTGTCAACGGCGGCGGCACCTCGTCGTCGACGAAGCCGTTCATCAAGGGACCGGCTACATTAAATAACAACCTAAGCGGCTTCGCCGTCGCTCAGTTCACGTTCTACGGGTTAACGCCGGGGAACTACGCGCTCCAGGGGGCGCTCTTCAGGAACGGCAGGGCTATTAACGGCTTATACGAGACGATACTCACCGTGCAATAATTTGACACGGGAATGCCCTACAATGACAAATGCCAAAGCACAAATGACAAATAAATTACAAATGACCAAATGACAAAACCTCATCGTGTTTTGTCATTTGGCATTTGGTATTTGTCATTATTTAGCCTTCTCCCCCCCCGCTCATCTTGGCCTTCAACTGCTGCATCTTGCTCGGCGTGGGAGTGTGTGCCTCGTTGATAAATTTGGCGATGCTCTTTGCGGCCTCCTGCATGAGGGTGGTCTCACCGCCGCGGAACATCGTGGTCAGGCGTCCGCGTGCGATGGCGCGCCCGATCTCCTGGCCCTTCGCCTTGTCCTTGACGAACACATTGACCGAGAAGATCGCGGCCTTGCTCATAACGCGCTTGGCGCCCTTGTCTGGCGCCTTGTAATCCGTGACCATGCCGCCGATCACTAGCGTCGGCTCCGCCGCGGCGCCTGCGGTTGCGGGTCCGACGTTGGGGAAGAGACCTCGCGCCTTAATGTCCCCGATCACCTCACCCTGCAAACCGTCCACGAGCGCAGCCGGGACCAAGCCGCCGACGCCGCTTGTAAACTTCTCCACCTCGACATTCTTGTAGGCTTTCAGATCGGCGCTTATCGGCGTGATAACTTCCACGTCCGTCTTCTGTCCGGTGGCCTCTTCAATTCCCATCTTCGCAATTGAGAAACACCCCACCATGCAGGACGACAGCACCGAAACAACCACTCCTCTCCATACATACCTCATACACACCCTCCTTTCCGCACGTTTACCAAATGTAACATACTTTACGTGATCGGGACAGTAGCATCGGACGTTCCCCATTTCTTAGCACATCATTTTCAACGGTAATCTCAGTGGCCTCAGTGATCATTTCTCAGCGCACTCTGTGGTTAACTACAGCAAAAACAGTTTCTGGCTTCTGGTTGCCGGAATAATCTGTGTGTATCAGTTATCATCCGTGTTTATCCGTGGTTAAAATTGATCCATAGTTTATTTCTCAGTGGCCTCAGTGTTTTCGTCACTTGAAGATTATGTGGCAGATTGCGCGCAAACGTGAGACAATTCCCCGCCATATGGATTTCTTCCGTTACTTTATCCTAGACAGGCGGGGGCGCTGGGGTGTAGACGTCCTTATCCTCTCTCTCTTCTTCGCATTCGCATTCTTCCATTATCTGGGAGCATATCCCCTCATGGATCCGGATGAGGGGCGCTACGCGGAAATCCCGCGGGAAATGCTCGAGAGCGGCGGGTTTATCACCCCCCACCTCGACTACGTGCACTTTTTCTTCAAACCGCCCCTCTTCTACTGGATGAATGCCGTGTCGTTCAAGCTCCTCGGCGAAAACGAGTTCGCCGCCCGCTTTCCGAGCGCCCTCTGCGGGTTCCTTACGATCTTGCTCACCTATTTCATCGGGTTAAACGCCTTCGGGCGCAGGGAGGCTCTCCTCTCCGCACTCATCCTGGGGACCTCCGGCGGCTACTATACCTGCTCGCGGCTCAACCTCATCGATATGCCCCTGACGCTTTTCATGACGGCGGCCTTCGGCTTCTTCCTTCTTGCCTCCACGACAGCGGGGCGGCGGGGACTCTATTTCTATCTCTTCTATATTGCCATGGCGCTCGCCGTGCTCGCAAAAGGCCTCATCGGGGTCATTTTCCCCGGCATGGTCATCTTCTGCCACATGCTTTTTCTGCGGCGATGGCGACTGCTTAGGGAAATGCGCCTTTTTACCGGCGCGCTCATCGTCATTGCCATATGCGCCCCCTGGTTCATACTCGCGTCGGTAAAAAACCCCGGGTTCGCGAAGTTCTTCTTCCTCCGCGAACACGTGGGGAGGTTTATCTCCAGGATACACCAGCGCCATGAGTTCTTCGGGTTTTTCGTCCCCGGCCTGTTAGGGATGATGTTGCCCTGGTCGTTCTTCCTGCCCGCAGTTGTGGCTCAATTCCGGAGCAAAAGAAAATCCGATGAGTATCCAGTGTGGCTTTTTATCGCGCTCTGGGCACTGGTCATTTTCATCTTCTTTTCCTTCTCGGAATCGGCGCTACTCACCTACATCATCCCAATCTTCCCGGCGATCGCCCTGCTCACCGGCGCAACGCTCTCGGCCGCGTTCGACCGATGGTCGGGATGGATACGCTGGCCGGGCCTCGTCATTGCCCTTGTGTTCTGTGCGGGCGGCGCCGGCATGATCATCTATCCCCATCTCGCGCACATAACCGAAGTGACGCCCGGCATGTGGATCGCGCCCGGCGTCATCGCGATCATCGGCAGTGTCCTCTGCTGCAAATTCACGCAGAGGGGGAGCACGGCGGGGATATTCCTCACGCTCTGCGTCATGCTGTACCTGATCGAGGTGATCGCGGCCGAGGTCATACCAACCGTGTTCCTCGCGGAACGGACCACGAAGAAGCTGGCGCTCATCGCCGGAGAGAAGGCGGGGAATGACACCGTGATCGCGAGCTACATGTACCAACCATCGCTCGCATTCTACAGCCGCAGGAAATTCGTCATGATCGATGCGGACTCGGTGATAGACCTCATACCCGGCGGGGGCGCAGAGGGAGACGGCTCTCTGTTTTTCAGCGTGGAGCAATTCATCCGCGCATGGGACTCCGGCAAACCGATCATCGTCCTCTTCAAGGAGCGCGATCTGGCGAGCCTGCGGGAGAAGGTCAAGACGCCACCGGTCATCCTGGCTCGGCAGGGCGAGAAGATCCTGGCCACCAACAAATAAAAAGAATACGGAACAGCGGAGAGGATAATGACAAATGACAAATACCAAATGTCAAAGCACAACGAGGTTTTGTCATTTGGTCATTTGTAATTCATTTGACATTTGGTATTTGTCATTCTTCCGGCGGTTGATGAATAATCCAGGCTAAACGTCCACGCCGAATGTCTTTCGTATCGCCAGCCCCAGAAAAAAGGTGATCGCGGCTATGCCCAGGCTCAATCCAGCCATCTCCGCGAACTTGTTCTTGAAAACGAGGTTCTTCACCGTGGCCATATAGAAGGTGAAGATTGCTATTACGAGAAGCGCGGTTGCCACCACCAGGGCCAGGCTAAAAAACACGTTTCCGAACAAAAAATACGGCGCCACCAACAAAGTCACCACGATGATGTATGCGATGCCCGTGTAGATGCTAGCCGTGAGCGGATTCTTGTCGGTTTTTTCCTGCGCCGTGGACAGATATTCCGAGGCGGCCATCGAGGCGGATGCGGCGATGCCGGTGATGAATCCCACAACCCCTATAAGCTTCGGTTTCTGCAGCGCTAGTGTGAATCCGGCGAGGCTCGCGGTGAATTCCACCAGGGCATCGCTCAGGCCAAGGACGACGGAGCTGATATACTTCAGACGATCCTCATCGATCAACTCCAATAACTCATACTCGTGCTTTCTTTCCTCTTCCTCTATTTCCTCGATGCCCGGCACGGCCTCTCCCAGTCCAGCATAACTTCCCTGGGCCCTATCTTCCCCGTGCTCCATCAGCTTCAACCCAAAATTCAGCCCGAATACCTTTGCAACGAGCACGTACACGAAGATTTTGAATCTATCGGGGCGGATCTCCTCCCCGGTGATGGCTTTAAAAAAGTCGTAATGCCGCCGCTCTTCCCGTGAAATCTTTTCCAGGACATCCGCATGGCTCCTGACTTTTACGATGGCAGCGAGGCGTCCATAGACCACGTGTTCCGTGATCTCGTTCCTCTGGGCCCGCACCACTCTATTTTTTATACCGGAGTCTAGCATCTCAGTCCCTCCTCCTATCGAAGGACGCGTACTCCACCATACAGTACCATCGTGTTTTGTCATTTGTCATTTGGTATTTGTCATTGATCCTCTCCGTGCTCTCCCCCGTCCCAAAGGGATCCCTTCGGGGCGTGGTTAAAAAACAGACTATTGCTATGCTTGGCCTTTATCCCAGCCCTGTAATTCGGTATAATTCACAATCCGCCACCACACCGGGCGGACGGTAATCCCGGGGCATTTATGCGACGACTCTCGCACAATCGCCCAGGCGCCGTGCGCCTGGCCGCCGTTCTGCTTTCTGCCGCGCTGTATCTCTGTGCGCCCGCGCCCGCAGAGTTCCGCGAGCCCCAGGCGCTACAGCTCTTCGATCAGGGGAAGAAATTCGTGGTATCCGGCGACTATGAACGCGCCGCGGAACAGTTTAAACGGTTGGTTCAACGCCACCCCCACAGTCCGCTCTGCGCCTCCGCCCGGGACATGCTCGCCCTCTACGACAAGATGCGCGAGGAAAGCAGCGGGGAGCTGTTGACCCTCCTCCGCTCGGCATACGAGGCGTCGTTCGTCGACGACCAAGATACGGTCTACCATCTCTGCGATGAAATACTCGCCGCCCGCCCAGACGACGACCTGCGCGACAGGACGCAGCTCCTTATCGCGGTGGCGTGGTATCAGTCCAACGGCAAGGGGTACCATAAAATCGACAAGATATTCAAGGACCTGTTCAAACATCAGGTCATCGAGCAGCAGGGCGACAAGCTAGTCCTTAAAAAGCGCCTAGACTTTTATTTCGGCCTCGCGGATTCTTTCCCGGAAATGAAGCTCTCCGAATTCACCGAATCCGTCCTGGAAAAACTCGGCCCCAAGGGCGCCGACGTCATCTCGCCGGAAGAGCGCGCCGACTCCGACAAAGAGCCGGGAAGGGATAGAGACGACGCCCAGAGCTCCATCGACAATGCCGACGAAAAAATCGGGCGGGCGGACGACCGCATCTCGGAGATAGAAAGCGACCGCGACCGCGAGCTTGACAGGCAACGCTCGGACCTGGATGACGCGCGAGACTTGCAGAACGAAGCGAAGAGCCTTTTTGAGGAAGGCGACTACGAGAAGGCGAAGGAGAAGGCGGATGAGGCCGTCGATGGCGCTGCAAAGATCACGGATGATCTGGATTGAGGCAGCGTCGAAATGATCGATCCAACGCGTACGGAATCGTGAGCACAGAATGAAAATGAAGACAACGACAACGCAGTATAAGAAGCGATCGGGGAGATGGTCGCGCAATAGGGTGTTGTACCTCTGTCTGCTGGCCTCCGTGCTTGTCCACTTCTTCGCTCTCGTCCCCGTCGGATTGCAGCGGCTGACGCGGCTAACCAGGTCAAAGCCCCGGGCGGTGAGAATAGTTTCCCTAAAGCTCGCGCCGAGGACATCCGCCGGCCGCCGTCCTCCCGCCGCCGCAGCTCCCCGGAAGGCCGCCGAGAAAGCGCCTGCCAGGAAGGCTGAAGGCAGTCGCGGGCGGCTGAGCCTGGAGGATGTTCTGGGCAAGTACAAACGCACTACGGCCGTACGGGAAAAAGAATTGCCTTCGGGTAAAAGCGCGGAGGCCAGGGCGTGGGTCTCTCAAGAGCGCGCTGCGTATGAGACGGCCATCACGCGCGAGGAGGCGGGTGAAGTGGGCCTCCGACGCATCATAGACCTCAGGGCGAGCTCGGATTTGCAGATTGCGCGGCTCATGGGATACTACAAGATGGAAATCGGTTACGGCAGCCGCGTCGTCACGGATCTCAACCTCCAGTTCACTTCAGGCTGGCTCTTTACGAAGGGACAAATCAGGGGCTATCTCGCACGGCACACCGTCGCAGGGGCCCGCCAAATTCTAATCTCACTTACCCCAGGCATGCCGAATGTGGAGCTCCGGGAGTCGGGGGAGGGGGCGACGCGGCCGTACATCAAACCCAGCATCGCCGCCCTCGCGGCAATCCTCACCGCCGAGGACAAATATTTCTCCTCCACGGAGACCGATCCGGACAAGATCGAAAGCTTGGTCTTCACGCCCGTCTGGTCGTATCGCGGCGTCGGGTTCACCGTGTCGCGGGTGGAGAACACTGCTCCACAGAAAGGGGACGCGAATGCCGCGAAGGACCCGCAGAAATCGATGCAAACAGGCGCGGAGAAATCGCATTCCTGAATGCTAACCGCATGACCGGCGGCGCGAATCAGGCGTGGGGAAGGGTCGTTGATATATTCCGCCCTGGCGCCAATCTGGATGGGAGCAGCGCTCCCGGCCGTGAGAACGGTCATCGCGCTTTGGTTCGGTCTGCCGGCGGAAGAGCGCCGCTACGCGATTCCTCCTGCTGTTTGACGGCAGCAGAAACGTAGAGGTTCTCAATACCCAATTCGGTCAGGACATCAAGCACGCCGACAACGCTATTGAACAGCGTTGCCTTATCGATGTTCAGGATTACCGCCATAGCCGGATCAGAGTGAAATGCGGCAGCCATCTTTTGCCTGAGCTCTGCATTTGTTACCGGTTTTTTGTCCAGATAGGTCGTTCCCTCGCTGGTGATATCGATCGAAACCCGCGTGGGAGGATTCAGCGGCTGCGCGGCGGACGCCTGGGGCAATTTGACCCTGAGCCCGGCCTGATAGATCAACGGCGTGGCTACCATAAATATGATCAGCAGGACCAGGATGACGTCCGTGAACGGCGTGATGTTGATCTCGGCAAATACCATCCGCCTGCGGTTTTTTCTATTCATGCCTGCCTGTTCTTTACGATATCCATGACTTCGGAAGAGCAAAGCTCCATGTCCACGATGAAAGAATCTATCCTCTTGGCGAAATAATTATAAAAAACGACCGCCGGCACGGCCACGGCGAGACCGCCCGCGGTGCAGATCAATGCCTCCGAGATGCCGCTGATCACGGGGCTCAGGCCGCCGGCGCTGCTCATCGATATGTCGCGGAACGCCCGTATGATCCCCAATACCGTGCCGAACAACCCGATATAAACCGCCACGCTGCCGATCGTCCCGGTGATCGCCGTGTAGCGCTCTAAAAGGTTGACCTCTACCGTCGTCTGCCGCTGCATGGCGCTCGAAACCAATTCCCCATTTCTGCCCGGCAGGCTGAGCCCGGCATAGACGACTTGTGCAAACGGCGTGTTCGTATTCTTGCTGATCTCAAGCGCCTGCTCCCTCTCCCCGCTTTTCACCAGCGCGCTCACGCGGGCCATGAAATCCACCCTGTTTACTCTCGACCGCCTCCAGTAATAGATCAACCGCTCCAGAATAATTGCCGCCGACAGAATCGAACACCCGATAAGAATAATGATGGTGATGCCACCCGACTTCAGCAACATGGTAAGTTCCATGCCAATTCCTCCGAACAAATCCCGGCGCTCAGACGTACTGCAGTCCTGCCGGGAATTACTCCCTTAATTATACATCGGCACTATCATAACTCCAGAAGATTCAACAAAAATCCATTGCGATACTCGCGACAACGTAAGGAATAACGATCGCCGGGCGGGAAAGTCAGTCGGGTATTTATTCCGCTAGATAAACATCCATACCCTCTTCCGCAAAAGGGGAAACGCACCCCCGCTACTTGTCGCCGGCGGCCGGTTCTGGCAGCGGCGGCCCGCCGCGGTTGTACGTTACCGAATCCAGGACGGCCAACCAGTCGTAATCTGTGAAGCTTTGAGATGTAAATGCAAAGTAGGACGGATTCTTTTTGCTCCCGGAGCGGGTTGGGATGGCTGCGATTGCCGCGGCCGGGAGCCCCTGGCCTCTATGAGTCGGGATAAACAGCGCCGACCCCGGCACGGCGGTAAGTCTCGCCTCAAGAGTTCCAACCTCAGGCGTACCGATGCCGTTATCCTCCGAAACGCCGGCCCCCGAACCGATGACGGCATAGCGCGGGCCGAGCATCGTACCGAGGTGCGATCCAGCCGGCCACCATGCGTTTACTTGGGGCCCAAGTTGCCACTGCATCTTGCCGCGTTTCAGATGGCCGTTGTGCGCGAATACAAACACTTTTCCCCGTCCCCTTTCGCGGGACGCCATGTACGCCAGGTTATCCGCCATCATGGCGTCGCGGATGCCGAGAAGCCGGACGAACCTGTCGCTCGACTCCCGCGCGAGCTCCGCATGATAATCCAGTAATTGCCGCGCCACCGAAGCGTAGTGTAGCGCCTCCTCATACCGGTCGCAGTCACTCCCGGCAATCAATTCCGGACGGCGTATCTTCAGCTCCATGATGAGGTCCTCCGTCTCGATGCGGAGGGCGTTTGCTTCATCCGACAATCCCACCGCCTTCGTCGGGTCCATCGATGCGGCCGGATTCTCCCAAGTAGCGTCCGAACCTAAAGAAAAGTCGATGCGTTCGCGGCGCTCTTTGACCTTGTCGCCATCAATCGAGGCGAGGTAATCGAGGACGAAATACAGCACCTGGCACGGACTGTCGGTGCCGATCATTTCTGTCGGGCTGTCGAAACCGTAAAACCGGAGTTTGGTCCGGTGTGAAGGATCGGCGTTGTAACGCCGCATCCACTCCACGAGCTCGCGATTTGCTTCGAGTCGTCCGAAGCCGTGGCTGAATCCGGTGTCCCTCACTATTTCATACGATGCCGGGCCGTGGCCGGCCACGCACTCGTCCACCACGCGCCCTTTGGGAAAACTGCTCTCGACGGCGATGGCGCTGTAACCGTGCGCCTCCGCCAGGCGCTGGAAGAGCCGGTTGCGGAGCATGAGGATCTCCTCGCCGCCGTGTAGCGCCTCTCCGAAACCGAGAAGCTCCACCGAATCGCCGAGCGAGGCGACGACCCTGTCGATGGCGGCATTGAGAGATTCGGTCGAATCGGCGGAGAACGGAATCGCTTCGCGCCGGATCCAGTCGTCGAGCGTGGCATATGTCGTGGGAACAGGCGTATTGATAGGGCACCTCCGAGTGTAACCTCCTTGCGGCCGGCGTTGAAGCATGACCAGGAGGACTGCGCAAATAACGATCGGAAAAATCAGGCTCATCTTCATGCCGGCTTATGTCAGCCCCTGAAATATCGTTCTATGTCCGATTCCAAAAATTCTCTTACCGATAAACTCTCGCTTCCAACCACCAATACTCGAAGTGGGTTGAATAATTTCTTAAAAGACTCGATCCCGGAAAACGACCTGGCCGGCTGCCCGGCCTTGACCTCGATGGCGATCAGCTTATCACCGCTCCTCACCACGAAATCCACCTCGCAATCATGCTCACGCCAATAGTATATCTCGTAATTTCTCCCATAAGAAAGATTCAGCAGGTGCGCCCCAACCGCGTTTTCGACCAGCCTGCCCCACAGGGTTCTGTTCTCCCTCCACTCCTCGAAGCTCTTTCCCGAAATCGCCGTGATCATGGCGTTATTCAGGGGTATCCACTTGGGCGGGGAACCCCGGCGGCGCAAAGCGGTTCCGCAATATTTCTGCAATCCCCTGAGAAGATATGCCTCTTCGAGAAGCGACTGGTAATGCGCAAGGGTCGTGGTATTTCCCGCTTCGGTCAATTGTCCCAGCATCTTGTTGTAAGAAAATATCTGCCCGGCATACTCGCAGGCCAGATAAAACAGTTGATGCAAAAGCGCCGGTTTTTCCACCCTGTTGAGAAGCAGCACGTCTCTCGATATCGTGGTTTCGATAAGCGATTCGCGTATGTACCTGGCCCAGCGCTCTTGATCTCCGATGAGCCTCACCGCTCCGGGATAGCCGCCGAAGTAAACGTACCGATCGAGTTCCCAGCCGAAACAATCCCGGCACTCATGCCATAGCCAGTGGGTGCACGGAACGATTTCAAATCTCCCGGCCAGGCTCTCTTTCAATCCGGCCTGCATTAAGAGGGAGGCCGAGCCCAGGAGTACCACGTGGATCTGACATGCCGATCGCGTGTCCGCATCCCAGAGCGATTTAACCGCCTCATCCCATCGATGGATCTTCTGGATTTCATCAAATACGAGTATGACCTTCTTCCCTCCCGATGCCTTAAGGCGCGCCTGCTCCCAATGTGTTTCTATCCAGCCATAGCCTGAAATACCGGGATCATCCGCCGAGGCGTAAACGTAGGGCGTGTGCAGGCTTTCGAGCACTTGAAGAATGGCCGTGGTCTTGCCGGATTGGCGCGGTCCGTTTATAACCTGGATAAACAATCGCTTCTCGGCGAGTCTGCGCCGTAACTTAGCTACTATATCGCGTTCGTATGCAGGGAGTTGCATATATTTCCTCAATTTACTCAAAGCCCTGAGTAAAAATACTCAAAGCTATGAGTAAATATTCTCAAAACCCTGAGTAAAGTCAACATAAATTCGCACCTTACCCCCCTCCTCTATGGGGTGTGATGCCAAATCCTGTAGGGGCGCGATCCTTCGGCGGAGTTTATACCGAGCGCAGCCGAGTGCTCAAGACAAGTTTCATCGCGCCCGGAAGAGGTTTTTGCGGCAACAACGGAGAAGAAATAAAGGAACATCCCAGACGTTGTATGCAACCTATTCGCGGGGAGAGGATTGGGGCGTTATTCGTCCCGGTACGAATAAGGGCTCAACTCATTGCTAGCCAAGCAGTTGGATACAACGTCTACCGCACCGTAACGTACTTCACCGCCGCATACCCATCGATCGGGATGAGGGGATCGAGGCCGGCCGGGACGAGCTCTACCACAATCGTGTATTCCCCCGCAATCCTCGGCGGGATCTTGAGGTTAAGTAGGCGGGTGGTGTATGCCGCACGGAGGCCGGAGACGTTCGTGACAAGCGGGTGGGTGCCGCTCCGGAGTTTGGTGGGCTTTCCGAGCGTGAACGAGTACGCTGTGGGGCCTGGGCCGAAGATGCAGCCCCAGGCGTCGAACTTCTGCGTGAGCGGCCGCACCGTCACGTCAACGGTAAGGGTATCGCCCGGCGCAGGCGTAAGAGAGCTGCACGTCACACGGAGAGCCGCCGGAGGCACAGGCGCGAGAAGGTACTCGATACAGTTCTCAATCAGCTTCTCCATCTCGGGGCCGAATAGCTCAGGGGTGATCCCAAGAAGGATCGTCCGCCCCTCGTTGCCGATGACGATCGCCGCCTGGTAGTCCGTAACCGCCGGAGTGTAACCGGCCACCGCAGTCGCGTCATCGTGCGGCTGGAGATAAAACCCGTCAACGGTTGATGGGGACGGATCATACACCGGCGTAAGGTCGGGGATGGCGTTCGGCGTGGTGAGGAGGGGATTTGCGGCTTCCCACCGCAGCACGGGAACCGGAGTCGTGTAATAGTAACCACTCGGCTGCATGTTCGCCCCAAGGACGCTTGCGAGCGCCCAGTCCATGTCCCAGTGGTTTAGTGCGCAGCGGCCGCCCTTCCCGATGTAGTTCATGAGGGAAACGAGCGTGCCATCGTCAAAAGGGCCGTCATAATTATCAACCAACACCAAGTTCCATTCCGTACCGTTCGTGAGCGCCGTGTGGAAATCGGCGACGTTGCTGGTCTTGGTAAACGAGTAACCCAAGGCATTGAGCGCCGCCGGGTAATACCCAGGGCTCCCGGCGGGTATGTTGAGCAGCAGGACGTTCGGGGCTGCCGTCACGGACGCAGCCGCCGCGAGAATCAATACCGGCACAAGAATCCCGATCGCTTTCATAACGCGGAACCTCCTTTACTTATTTTATTTCATGCCGGCCCGAAGGTCCGCCAGCACCTGATCCGCAGCGTCAAGCCGGATGAGCCCGACGCGGGGGAATTCCATGTCCACGATGACGTAGATGGTGACCGCGATGATGGCGGCGAATCCGACGAGATGCCCCCAGTTGCGTGCGCTGCTCCCCGACATGGCGTACCCCGCAAGCATCGAACAGGCAAGGGCCAAAGCCACAAGCATCAAGTAAATGACCACCGGCGGATGCATCCGTGTTGCCTCGGTTCTAGTGTTCGTATGTTCCGTCATAGCGTTAAGCGCGGGCAGGAGCAGCCCCCTTGCCTCCTGCCCCTTGTCGTCGCTACAGGCGGCAACCGCCTGTTCCCACAGCTCGTGCTGGATCGCCAAAGACCGTGCCAGAGCTGCCTTCGCCGCGGCTATGTCGGGCAGCTTGCGGGGCATCTCCAGACGCGCGTCCAGATACCGTCGAAAGGTGTCCTGGAGCACCGCCCGCGGGCCGGGGGGCAACAGGTCGGTCCGCAGGTAAGCAGTCTCGATCGCGTTCGCCTCCGCCACAATCAGTTGCCGCCGCGCCTCGAACCGCGTCGCGGCCCCGGAAAAGGTGAATGCGAGCAGGAGCCCCATGAGGCCGAAGACCGCGCCCTCGACAGCGCCGAGCCCCACACGCCCCCCCTCCGAATCTCCAGCCACCCGCCGCCGTCCAATCCAGCGGCCGATTTCAAGGAAGACCAACATTATGAAAAACAGAATGAGTACCATACCTACAAGCACGGCTGTGTAATTCATGTCGTATCTCCTCCTGGATGCATATCGTATCGGCTTTAGCCTGATCTATTCATCAACTTTGATCGGCCGATAAATACTTACTGTAGCGCAGATAGTTAATCAAGATTGTCACATTCCACACCAGGCCCGTAGGGTGGATTATTCATCTCGCATTTCAAACGAGATTAATAATCCAGGTTAAAGCCTCGATCTCATCGGGCCGGCGAAAAAAATAAACCGGGGACCCCGGCCCATTCAGCCCAAAATCCCCGGTTCTGAATTAATATGTAACTACCGAATGCTAAACTCCGCGCTCACGTCAAGGAACGCGTCGGAGCGGCTGCGGTACGGCCTGGTCGCATCGAAGAACACAACCGCCACTTCATACTCACCCTTCGGCGCGCCCGAAGGAATCGTCTTTGACAGAAGCTGGTAGGTAAACCCCGCCGGCAAATTCCTGACCCTTGAGGCAACGGGCCTGACCGGCTTATCAAACGTCCTCGCATTCAGCATCGTCCCATTCGGCATCATGATCACCGCATAGACGGTGAATAATCTCTCGATCGCCGCATTCAGCTTGAACGTCGCCGTGCACTGGTTCCCCGGAACGTACGACGTCCCATTCATGATGACAACCGCGGCGGGCGTAGGCGTGAGCGTAGGCGTCCGGAACGGCGATACCGTCGGCGTTGGTGTGATCGTCGGCGTAACAGTCATCGTGGCTGTCGGCGTGATTGTCGGGGTATAAGTTGGCGTCGGTGTAATTGTGGGCGTATCAGTAGGCGTATGTGTGGGAGTCTGCGTCGGCGTGCGCGTAGGCGTGCCGGTCGGCGTCTGCGTAG
>CAYWRA010000047.1:0-19302 GCA_964460305.1 uncultured bacterium | reverse complement strand
CAACCGGCACTTGTTACCATGCTTCAAAAAATGCTCACAGCGCAATTCCCTCCATACGATCATCAATTGATACAGTCCCCTCATCGTGATAGACTTGAATGCACCGTAAACACCATATAAGTGGCGGCGAATCAACAAAGGAAGCAATAATCGTGCATACCACACGCATAGCGCTGACAACCCTTTTCGCACTCCTCCTCACAGCATCGGGCTGCGGAAAAAAGGAAGATTATCAGGCGCGGCTCACCGAACTCCAGGGAGAGCACCGGAAAGAGATTGCCCAGATGGAGGCAAATTACACCGCCCAGATCGAAAGCTACAAGCAGAAACTAGTCGACCGAGAAAAAGAGCTCCTGGCAAAGAGCAACGAGATGACAGAGATAAAAAAGCAACTTTCCCAACAGCGGATACGCCCGGTGACGTCGGTCGCCGCCGTCTCCAAACAGGAGCAAAAGGCGGCCCCGGCGAAGCCAGGGGCCCGCACGACAGGCGCCGCGGAGTCGGCCTCGCCGGGACCTCCGCCGATGGCCAAAAATCTTTCCCTCCTTGAGCAATTCATGCTCGAATATGAAAATGGGATCGATGAGGGAAAAAAGGAGCGCTACCAGAAGGAATTCGGGTTGTTCCTCGCCATGCTGCGCGCGCAGGCGCAGAACGCGCCCGCCGCCCAGCGAAAGGAGAAAGCGCTCGGTGAATTGCGCGCAAAAATCGAGGATGAAACGGACGAGGATGAACGGCAGGAACTCGAAAGCCGCATGGAAAAGATCAAGAGCGCGGGGACGGGAGACCTGGAGGGGGTCCTCAACTATTATCAGCAGCTCGACAATAACGCGGAGCTGAGCCGGTTGATGGAAGAGTACGGCATTTCACGGGACGAGCTGCGGGACTACGGGATCACTCCCCCACCACGCACCCGGTGGGGGCCCGAGATAGCGGAGATCACAAATAACCTGAACACCTTCGTGGAGGATTACGCGCCTCTCGTCCCGGAAGAGCAACGGGAACAGTACCTAAAAGATTTCAATGATGCCATCTCAAACCTGTCGACGTCGCCCACCGACGAACAGGCGGTTCAGAGAAAAAATCAGATGCTGGCCGATCTACAGGCGCAGTACGCCGCCGCCGCCGGGAACGAAAAGGATCGGATACAACGGCGCATACAGCGGATTGAATCGACAGATCTTGATAGCTTGCGGCGGAGGATACAGATGGAAAACGCCAGGGGGGTCAGGGATATCGCCGAAAAATACGGAATACCCAGCAGTGAACTGTATCAGGCTGGAGTGACGGCTCCCCGCATGAGAAGGGGCCGGTAAAACAGCGCATGGGCACAGCCTCGATTATGCAAATGAGAAAGAATGACAAAGACCAAATGACAAATGAATTACAAATGACCAAATGGCACGATCTCATTGCGTTTTGTCATTTGACATTTGTCATTCCTGCTGTGGGTAGTGAACGGATCGGGTTGGCGATTCAACATCGATCTCCCCTTTTTCTGTTATAATACGCCCTGGGAAGATGTCTCCACCTACGCGGCCGATCATGGAAAAGCCAGGCTACTCAACGCACACAGTGTATGTCCGCGGTCAGCTCACCGATGAGGATGGCGCGCGCATCCTGCGCGAGGTGTCACGCGTCATCTCGGAGGGGAGCAACCGCCTCTCGATAAATCTCAAGGATGCGGATCGCATCGGCAGCAGGGGCGCAGCATGGCTCATGCGCGCCGCACGCGCCGCGGAGCAGGCGGGGACCGTCGTCACCGTGGACGGGGCGCACGGCGAGGTGGCAGATTTCATCAACCTCGTCTGGGAAGATTTCAAAAGCCACCCCGAACCGAAGCCGCGACGTGAAATCTTCTTCGAGCGCATCGGTGAAAAAGCATTCGCGGCGCTTGAAGAGTTCAAAGACGCATGCCGCTTGATCGTCGACGCGGTCTACTGGTCGTTCATCGCCCCGTTTGAAGGGCGCGGTTTCCGATGGAAATCGCTGCTCGTCGAACTCAATGAGACGGGGGTAAAGGCGATCGGCATCGTCTCCCTCCTCAATTTCCTCCTCGGCCTCGTCATCGCGATGCTCTCGGCCTCACAGGCCGGCTCCTTCGGCGTCCAGATCCTGGTCGCGAACCTCGTGGTGATCGGCTTTGCAAAGGAACTCGCGGTGGTGATGACCGGCATCGTGGTCTCCGCGCGCACCGGATCCGCCGTCGCCGCGGAGCTCGCCACGATGAAGGTGTATGAGGAGATAGACGCGCTGAAGGGGATGGGGCTCAGCGTGCCGAAGTTCCTGGTAGCCCCGAAGGTGATCGCCATACTCATCGCGATGCCGATACTGACGGCCATAGGATTCGTCATGGGGGTGGCGGGGGGCTTCGTCCTCGGGATATTCTCCCTGGGGTTCACGTTCCAAAGCTGGTGGAACCAGACCCTCCTAGCAGCGACGGTGCGCGACCTCACCCAGGGCGGCGTGAAATCATTCGTTTTCGCGATCATAATCGTCCTCGTGGGGTGCCACAACGGCCTCAGGGTAAGCGGCGGGGCGCGGGGGGTGGGCTTAGCGACGACGCGGGCGGTAGTCATGGACGTCTTCCTGATAGTGGTCGCCGACCTGTTCTTCGCGCTGGTGTTTTATTTCTTTTTGTAAAAATGACAGCGTACAGCAAAAACACAGAGACCACGGAGAAGGCATTGAGAACACAGAGAAATAACCCCAAGTTTAATTTCAACCACGTCCCGTCCCAACGGGATCCCTTCGGGAAAGGGACCCCTTTGGGGTGTGTTTACACAGTTATTATCAGGATTTGGAGTTGATTTTCCTACGGTGATTGGTGAATGGACAACTTGGGACGACGAGCAATGACTAATGGCATACCGATCATCGAGGTGCGAAACCTCGTGGCGCGTTATAACGCACAGCTCGTGCTCGACAAGATCTCATTCGACGTCTACGAGGGAGAGATACTTGTCGTGATAGGGGGCTCGGGATGCGGGAAGACCACCTTATTAAGGCATTTGGTGGGACTGCTCGCGCCCGCCGCCGGCGAAATCCTCTACTGGGGCAAGAATTTCACGAAAATGGATGACGACGAGCGAGCGCGGCTTCTCCAAAGGGTCGGCATCGCGTTCCAAGCGGGGGCGCTCTTCAACTCCATGAGCGTCGCGGAGAACGTGGGGCTCCCTATAGAGGAATACGGCAACATGGACGTCGAATTGCGAAACACCCTGGTGCGGATGAAACTCAGCCTCGTCGGACTGGGGAGCTACGGCGACCGGATGCCAGACGAGCTCTCCGGGGGGATGAAGAAAAGGGTTGGATTCGCGCGTTCGATCGTTATGGATCCCGAGATCGTGTTCTTCGACGAGCCGTCGGCGGGGCTGGACCCGATCATGGCCGCCGGGCTGGACAAACTCATCCTCGACATGCGACGGCTGACGGGCGCCACGATGGTCGTCGTCACGCACGAGCTCGAATCCATACGTACGGTCGCCGACAGGGTCCTCATGCTCGACGGGGGACGCATCATTTTCACGGGGACGCTCGATGACGCGGAGAAGAGCGACGTTTCCCGCGTGCGCCAGTTTTTCGACCGCGTGCCCGACAAAGCAATCGGAAGCTCAAGGCATAACTTATAACGCACCAGACAAAAAGGAGATGCGCCGTGGCAACGAGAATTCAGAAGATACAGGTGGGCGTCTTCCTCATCGCGGGGCTGGCGCTGATCGTCGCGCTGTTCATCACCGTGACGGTGAAAAACAGGCAGCCGATGGAAACATACTATATAAAGTTCACGGAAAGCGTGAGCGGCTTGGGTAAGGACTGCGACGTCCTCTATCGGGGCGTCCAGGTTGGGAAGGTCGAAGATATCCGCGTCACGGAAGAGAATGAAACGCTCGTGACCGTGGGGATCGCGAAAAACAAGGTCACGCTGCGTCAGGGGACCACCGCCATGCTCGCCATCGGGAACCTCATGGGCGGAATGCAGATCGACCTCTCGGGGGGAGAACCGCAAGAGCCGGTGCTTCAACCGTACTCGTACATCACCTCCAAGCCGTCGATCATGGCAAACGTGGCCCACGATCTTCCAAAGATACTCGAAAACATCTCGGTCATACTCGCTAAAATCGACCAGTCGATCGGAGACGTCAAGGCCGACCGGCTCGGCGCGCTCGTGCGCAACGCGGACACGACCATACAAACGGCCAATAAGACCTTCTCGGAGGTCACCACGTTTCTCCAAACCACGCGCGGGACGATGCTGAACAGCGAATACGAAATAACCCAAACCATGCGCGCCCTCCGCGAGGCGATCGTCCAGGCGAACAGGGTCTTCACACGCTTGAACGAGGACCCGTCATCTATTTTCTGGGGGAGGCCGTTGCCCGAACACCCGCACGCGCGCTAAATACAGCCTAAAGTAAAAAGTGTAAAGCTAAAAGTAAAAGCCAAGATACATGGAGGATTTAATGAAAAAAATCGCGAGCATACTAACGCTCATAGCCATCTCTCTCTGCCTCTCGTCATGCAGGGTGATGCGCACGTACTATTACCTCATCAACACGGACATCACCGTTCCGCGGTCCGAGAAACAATTTCCGCTGACGGTGGCGGTCAACAACGTCCGCGCCCCCTCGCGGTACCAGGACCAGATGGTGTATCGGACTTCCGACTATGAAGTCGGCTTCTATGAGTATAGCCAGTGGTTCGAGCAACCCGCGGAGATGGTGCGGCGTGGGCTCCTGGACGCGCTCAAAGACTCGGGGCTGTTCAAACGGGTGGATCAAATCGATATCGTGGTAAATCCCGACCTCACTCTCCAGAGTTCGATCGTGAGTTTCGACCAGGTCGTCACAAAAAAGGGCAACTTCGCCGAATGCGAGTTTCTGCTGGAACTACTCCAGGGCAACAGCGGGCAACCGGTGTGGTCTTATGACGCGAAGGCCCGCGTGGCCCAAAAGAGAAAAGGCATGTTCGTCGAGGCGATGAGCGAGGCCGTCTCCCAGGCGATCAAAAACTCGATCGCCGACATGGAGAAGTCCGATTCACTCCGTGAGTTTGCGGAAGCAAAAGAAGGGAAATCCTCCGCCCAAGGCGGTTCCGCCTATGGCGGACAAACTCCAAATCCCAATGCCAGCGGTAAGCTATAAGATCAAACAGCTTAAAGCTTACGGAGTATAGCTTACAGCAGCTATATGCGTGAATAATCCAGCTTACGCCACCGACCGGATGGACAACTTGCCCTTGAGCGCGGGGCGGTTCATCTTGAGCACGGAGCAGATTTCCTCGGCGAGATTGCGCGCGATCGCCTTGATTCTCGTGATCTCCACCCGATCCAGGTTCAGCAACTTGCTATCCCGGTAATCCCGGACAAGCGCCGCGAGTTCTTTCCAGTCGTTCCTGTCCGCTATCTCATCCAGAATGCGCATGCGCTCCATGTGGTCTTCGGGTAGCTCGGCGGCTTCCTCCTCGACAAGCGCGATGAGGCCTTTGGCTTCCTCGGCGCTTATCGGATAGCGGAGGACCCTTTCGGCCCCGCTGACCTTGACCAAGAGCTTCGTTCCGCTCAGCGGCGTACGCGCCGACTTGAGCATATAATAAATCTCCTCGCCCGCATCGATTCCATCAAGCCTGCTTTTCGGGATGCCGACGACTTTTACAAGGCCATGGCCCTTATACACCACCGTATCACCAATATTGAACATCGCGCCCCTCCTTTTATTTCCTTCCAACGGGGCTGATTATAACACACCGCGCCCCAATGCGATAAGAAAGTTTTTAGGCCTGGGCCGCAAATGTTTATCCAGCCATGAATTAACACGCGCCGAAGGTACCCCTTTGGGGAATGGGCACGAATGAGACTGACGTTTTACACCCCAGGATTTCAGGAACCACGAGATTTCACAAGATTCTCACGAGATTACGATGAGAAATCGATTGGAATAAATCGTGTGTTAATCTCGCGTAAATCCGTGGTTGAAAATTCCTCTGTTGCGCTCCGTTCATTCGTGATGATTCGTGAACATTCGTGGCTGAAGTGGCAATACCTCACAACCGCCCCATTACGGCCGGTCCGATCGACGAGCGTTTCAGCTCGCGCACCGTCTCCAGCGCCGCGTAATCGTCAATCCCGGTAGCCTGCGCCATCTCCGTGACAAGCCGGCGCGCGCGCCTTCTATCACTAACGTGGATCATCGTGTAGAGATCATAGGGCCATGACCTTGACCTCGCCCGCGCGTAACAGTGGCTCACCTGCGGGAATGAGGCAAGTCGCCGCCCAGCGGAGACGATCCGCCCTTGTCCTCCCGTCCTCCACGCCACGAGGGCATTAAATCGCAACCCGAGACGGCGCCCGTCCAGAATGGCGCCGAAACGCCGGATGCGCCCTGAGGCGGCGAGAAGCCGTATCGCTCTTGACGTTCCTCTCGGGAAGGGCCTGGATACAATGGGGATATCGTCGGAGAGCCCCTCCATCAAAGAGCGCGCCGCCGCCCCGATGCGCCGCGCACCCGCCTTACGTATATGCACTCCCCGGCCCGCACGCCCCTCCCGCCTTGCCGGAACCCCAAGATCGAAAATGACGCCCAGCTTGAAAATTTTCTTTGCGGGCAGTTCGAGATATCGCAGGGGAGAGACCCTTTTCTTTATCTCCCTGAGAATATTCTCCTGGGCGGCCCTATCGCGGCAGGCGAGCGTGAACCATATATTGAGCGGATGACGCCGCAAATAATTATGGGTGACTCCCTCAAACGAGTTTATGCACCCCGCCGCGCGCCGGATCCGCGAGGGCGGCACCGCCAGCGCAACGAGCGTGCCGATGAGCCCGCTTTTGCGCGCATCGAACACCGGTCCGATCCGGCGAATGAGGCCGTTCGCCTTGTGCCTCCGCAACCGGCGCAATACTTCGGCCTCGCTGAGATTCAGCCTCGCGCCGATTTTGACAAACGGTCTCTCGCAGAGGGGGAAGCGGCGCTGGACCTCATCCAGTAGCATCCTGTCCATGATTCTCAGTTTTATTTGGGATTCCAATTTATCCCCACGCCCTTCCCCCTACGCCCCACGCCGATACGCACCCTTGCTGTTTGGGGTTTTGGACTCAGACATGCTCCATCACCCTCCAAATAATTTCCCGTCGCTTCGTACGCGCGCGCGCGGCACCCGCCGCACCGCAGGCGGTAGTCGCACACACCGCAGGGGGAACCGAGCCTATCCGCATCTCTGAGCTCGCGGAATAGATCGGACCCCTCCCATATTTCTCTCAAGTTATGCTCGCGCACGTTGCCAGCGGAGACGGGCAGATAACCGCAGGGAAATACATCACCTACATGGGAAACAAAACAAACGCTCTTTCCCCCAAGGCAACCGGTCGGGGTAGCGGCGTCTCCATGCGCATGCCCCCTAGCTCCGCCGGCCATCCCGCGTCTATCCCCAGCGATAACCCGCTGGTACTGCGGCGCGCAGGTGAGACGCAGCTCGATCCTCGATGATTCCACGTATCTCCGGAAGCGGTTCACCATCTCCTCACACTCAACCGCAGAGAGGGACTGGTCTTTCCCCCAATCGAGCCCGCAGCCCACGGGGACAAAAACGAAGAAGTGGACCGCCTGAACCCCTTCCCGTTCGGCGAGGCGCAAGACCTCCCCAACCTCATCCAGATTCCCCTTGCATACCGTCATGTTGATCTGCGCGCCCACGCCGGCCGACGTAACGAGCCTTAGGGCGTTCAGCGCCGCTTCAAACGCACCTTTCACACCCCTCACATCGTCGTGCGTACCCGCGCTAGCGCCGTCGAGGCTGACGCTCACGCGACGCACACCCGCGCGACGTAGATCAGCCGCGATCTCTCGCGTCATCAGCACACCGTTCGTCGCGAGCGCCACAGCCAAGCCGCGCTCTCCAGCGTACGCGGCCAGCTCCACGATATCAGGCCGCATCAACGGTTCGCCGCCGCTTAAGACAAGGAGCGGCCGGCGCCAATCGCTGAGGGCTCCGATCCAATCTTTCGCCTCAGCAGTCCCGAACTCGCGCGCGTTTGCACCCGCTCCCGTGGACAGCCTCCGGCAATGACGGCAGTGAAGATTGCACGCCGCCGTCGTCTCCCAGAAAACCATCCTGAGTCGATGTCTTTCCACTGATTTCTCCGGTTATTAAACGTTTTTATCCACGTCCCCAAGGGATCCCTTCGGGGAAGAAAAACACAAAGAGGTTGACTTTCTCACAAAGAGTAAAAGAGAATCAGCAGTAAGAGAGCCCTGAGACGATAATCACCCCCACCCTCCCCTGGTTTCTAGTTACTCGTTAGACAAGCTCCTAGTTTATAGTAACCAGCAACTAGTGTCGCACCGACTAGTCTGGTGCGGAATGTTGGCAGTTTTGCATAACTATCTGCGCTACAGTAAGTATTTATCGGCCGATCAAAGTTGATGAATAGATCAGGTTAGATAACCGGAAACAGTTCTATCTGCCCCTGGATGTTCCCGATCTCTCCTGTCCTCTTTTACTCTTTGTAAAGCCATTAATCTTTTCCCTCCGTGTTCTCCGTGCCTCCGTGGTGTAATCCGCTTATCTCCTCGTCCGCCAAATAACATGCGGGATCTTCGGCCCATAAATCGTCATGCGCGGCGAGCGCTCTCGCCCGCATGTTGCCGTTGCATATTTCCTTCCACAAACAGCGGCCGCACCTTCCCTTGAGCAATCCCTTACGGTCCCGCAGGGCGGCGAGGATCGGATTCCCGCGATCACTCCATATCTCGGAAAACGCTTTCTCTCTCACGCTGCCCACCGGCGACTGCCGCATGAACTGGTCGGGATAAACTACGCCATTCGCGTCGATACATGCGATCCCGACGCCGGAACGGTTTCCCCCCGCGCGTTCGAGGAGGGCTCGGGTCGCCGCCGCGCGCACCGGATCCTCCGCGAGCAGCCGCAGATAGACATACACGCCATCGGAATGATTATCGACGGTCAATATCTCGAACTCACGATTACTCGAATAAAACTCCCGCGCTTTGCGCATGACGGCGTCCATGGCGCCGCGGGCCTCACCGGAAGTAAGATCGTCGCGGGCCATGTCGCTGCCGCGCCCGCAATAGACAAGGTGGTAAACGCACGCGCGTACGAGCCCCTCGCGCCGCGCCAGGTCGAGGAGAGATTCAAGACTCGCGAGGTTCCGGCCGGTCAGCGTTACACGGAGTCCCGTTTTGAGACCCGCGCGCAAACACTGTCTCATCCCCTCAACCGCCGCATCAAACGCACCCACAGCTCCGCGGAACCGGTCATTGTCGCTCCCCAAACCGTCAAGGCTGATCCCTGCGTAGGAAAACCCGCTCTCCCTGATGGCCGCCGCCTCCCTACTCCCGATGATGGTCCCGTTTGTGGAGAGCACGGTCCTGATACCCTTCCCCACCGCCCACGCGCCAAGCTCCATTACGTCCGGCCTTAAAAGCGGCTCCCCACCGGAAAAGAGGAGGACGGGGACCCCGTACCGCGCGAGATCGGAGATCATCTCTCTCGCCTCAGCGCTACTCAGCTCTCCTCCGTCATCCCCCTCTCCAGCGTTGCTGTAGCAATGGCGGCATTTCAGGTTGCAGCGCCGCGTGCAGTTCCACGCGACCACCGGCGCCGGGTTGCCAGAGGCGGCATAGCGCAGGCGATCGCCGGGGAACGTCCCACCACAGTAGAGCTTGGTCACGTTGATCATGGCGTCACTGTGTTCGATTATATCATCGATGCCGAGAAATCTCATTGACCAACGGGAAGCACGGGGTACAATGACACATGACGAAATCCCAAACCCCAAACGAGAGGGGGCGTTTCGGCGTGAGGCGTAGGGCGTAACGGCGTGGGGGTAAATTGAAATATCCATCCCAAAATGACAAATACCAAAACTCGATAGCTCGATGACTCTTTAAATCCCAAATGAACACACGCATCATCACCATCGGCACCCGGGGGAGCAAACTCGCGCTGGCGCAGGCGCAGGAGGTCATCAGCGCGCTGCGCGTGAACTATCCCCACACCGAATTCCAGATAAAGCCGGTACGCACCAGCGGGGATTCGCTTAAGGGGACGCTCCCGTCGGGACCGGGGGTGAAAGGCCTTTTCGTCAAGGAGATCGAGGAGGAACTATTCCGGGGCGGCTGCGATCTCGCCGTGCACAGCATGAAAGACCTCCCCACCGAACAACCTCCAGGCCTGGTCATCGCCGCCGCGACCCGGCGGGCGGATCCGTTCGACGCGCTCATCTCGCTTGACGGAGTGGAGTTCTACGATCTGGAGCCCGGGGCCCGCGTAGGCACCTCGAGCCCGCGCCGCGCCGCGCAGATCCTCAACGTCCGCCCGGACCTCAATATCGTCCCCATGAGAGGGAACATTGATACACGCCTAAAGAAACTGCGCGAAGATAGCTGCGACGCAATCGTCCTTGCGGCAGCCGGGCTACAGAGGCTCGGGATAACCGGTGTTGCGATACAGCGGCTCACACCGCCGGCGTTCATCCCGGCGCCGGGGCAAGGGTGCCTCGCGATCGAGGTCAGAGACGACGACCTCGAGGCGAGCCGGATCGCCTGCTCGATAGACCATCCGCAATCCAACGCCGCGGTTGCCGCGGAGAAATCTCTCCTGAAGGCATTGGGAGGGGGATGCCAGGTCCCGGTCGGCGCCTACGCCGAGCCGAGCGGTGAAGAACGGCTGAGGCTCCTCGCCTGCGTCCTCTCTCCGGACGGGAAACAGGCGGTGCGCGGTGAGATGGAAGGCAACATGGGGGAACCCGTCGAACTGGGGATGATACTTGCGCGCGAACTGATTACGAGAGGCGCGAATACGCTGCTTGGGTAAGCTATCAGCGCGCGGCCCGCAGACGCGTAACAAACTTCTCGATCCGGTCCAGCGCCTCTTTGAGATTATCGTAGCTAGATGCGTAGGATATCCTGATAAATCCTTCCCCTATGCGCCCGAAAGCGGTGCCGGGCACAGCGGCGACTTTTTCCTCTTCAAGGAGCCGCTTGGAAAACGTCATGGAGTCCAACCCCGTCTCCCCGATGCGTGGGAAGATGTAGAACGCGCCGTCCGGCTTGGCGCAGGTGAGCCCCATCGCGTTCAGGCGGCGGTGGACAAGCTCCCTCCTCCGCGCATACTCCTTTTTCATCTCCCGGACGTCGCGCGCACCGTGGCGGAGAGCCTCGCACGCGGCGATCTGTCCCGTGGTGGGAGCGCACATGATGCTGTACTGGTGGATCTTCGTCATCGCCGCGATGATGTCCCGGGGACCCGCCGCGTATCCGATGCGCCAGCCCGTCATGGCGTACGACTTGGAGAAGCCGTTTAGATAGATCGTGCGCTCCCGCATCCCCGGGAGCAAGGGGAACGGCGTATGGGCGAAGTCGTAGGTGAGTTCGTCGTAGATCTCGTCGCTCAAAACGACCATGCCGGCGCGCCTGATCACCCCGGCCAGGCCATCGAGCTCCTTCCGACCGTAGGAGACGCCGGTGGGATTCGAGGGATAATTGAGGATGAGGCCGCACATGGAGCGCGTGAGGTGCGCGCGCAAAATCGCCGGCGTCAGCTTGAAACCCTGCTTCTCCGGTAGTTCGACGCAGACGGGGACACCCCCCGCCAGGCTTACCATCGGAGCGTAGGAGACGAAGCTCGGCTGGGGGACGAGAAACGAGTCACCCCGTTCAAGGAGCGTTCTCAAAGCCAAGTCATACGCCTCACTCACCCCGACCGTGACGAGGATCTCCTCGTCGGGATCGTAGATGAGGCCGTAGCGAGATTTTAGGAAATCGGAGATGGCGACCCGCAACTCCCGCAGCCCCTTGTTGGAGGTGTACGAGGTGATTCCCCGCTCGAGGGAATAGATGCCAGTCTCCCGGATGTGCCAGGGGGTGTCGAAATCGGGCTCGCCGACCCCAAGCGAGATGACGCCCTCCACCCCGAGGACGAGGTCGAAGAAGCGCCTGATGCCGGAAGGGGGCATCTCCTGGACGACTTTTGCGATTTTGATTTTCATTCTGCCATCTACTTTCAGCACCCATCATCCACGAAAAAATTCCAAAGCCCAATCACGCCGGCACGCCTGCCCGCCATCGCCAGCTCAGGCATGGCAGGCGGGCCCCACGCCGATACGCACATAGCAATATATCACGGAGTTACGGCCAGACGCTTGTCTTTCCGCTTCTCCACCAGGAGATCACTATCCTCCTTGTATTTTTTCAGGAGGAAGTGCGTAACCGTCCCCTGTACGTTCTCCATCGGGGCGAGTTTCTGGGCAACGAAGTTCCCGATGCTCTGGATGTCTTTCCCCTCGACGATGATGAGTAGGTCATACCCTCCGGAGAGGAGGTAACAGCTCTTCACCTCGGGGAAGAGATATATCCGCTCGGCTACCCTGTCAAAACCGACGTTTTTCTGCGGTATCGTCTTCACCTCGATAAGGGCCCGCACTCCCCGGGACGCCGGCGGGAGGAGATCCTCGTTGACCACCGCTTTATATTTGACGATGACGCCATCGCGCTCCAGGCGCTTGATCTCCTTCTTCACCTCGGACACGCTCTGCCCCGTCATGGAGGCGATCTCCTCGGGGGTCGTCCGCGCGTCCTTTTGCAGTATCGTCAGTATTTCATTCGTCATGGCTTATTCTCCTATGCCGTAGAAAAATCCCATATTGAGAATGACAAATACCAAATGACAAAACACCTTGTAGTTTTGTCATTTGAATTTTGTCATTTGCCATTGATCTTCTTCGTATTGTCCATGTCCGTGACGAGGATGGCGTCGAGTCCTTTCCGCGGCGTCTTCACGCGGACGCGATGGCCCTTGACCCTCACGCGATCGCCCTTGCGGTATTCTCCCCTTTTTCCCCCGTGATAGATGACGAGCACGGACGGCTTCCCAATGCCCTCATCCGCCGGGCATACATCAGACAGGGGAAGGAACGACGGCATGAAACCGGTGTGATCGTCGTTACCGATGGTCACGTCCGCCTGGACGTCGCGCGCGCGCAGCTCCATCTCGAATTCCGGAAGCGGGATCTCCGACGGATTGTCATAGGAGAAAAAGGGACAGATCATGTTCCCAGCGTTGTCATAGAACCGGATCGCCCAGAGCATCCCCATCTCGAACACCTGCCTCTTTGGATCCTTGACGATCTCGTAGATCGCGGAGAGGACTCTCCGCAACAGCGCGACCTCCCCGTAGAAAACGAGGTCGAAGTCGTGCGCCGCGCCAACGTTCCCGAACGACATCGAGCCCGTGCAGCCGATCCTCTCGGGGTCGATGCCGAGGAGGGCGCCGGTTTCCCTCATGGTCGCGTCGATCTTCGGCATACGACTGCGTATGATCTCGAGCGACCGGAGCGGCGGGAGATAACCGACGAAATCATCAAGGTTGAAGACGCACTTGTTCTCGGCGAATATAGGTTTTCCCGTCTGTGTCGAGGGATCGATATCGCCGTAGATCTTCAACTGCTCCTGAAAGGTGACCCACTTCTCCTCCTCCACGCCGTACTGCTTGATGATGCTGCCGTACTGGACGCCGAAAAATTTCTTATTCCCCCGCGGGTCGGGTATGTAGATGATGTTCGCGATGAGTTTCCCCTGGGGATGAAAATATCCTTCCGAGAATGCAAGCAACCCGTCGCGGCGCAGGAAGAAGTTCGCGTCCCTGATCTTGTCGAGCTTCGAGATGGGGACGACGAAATCCCTGAAGTCCGGGTGCCGCTTGACAGCATCCATCAATTCCCTGTTGTCACTACCGTAAATCATAATACCACCCTGAGTTTTAGAAGTTTCTCTTAAGATGCTTTACGGACATCACCGATGTTGGTCGTAAGGACCGCTTCATACTGATCCGCCTGCCGGCGCGCGGCGCCCGCGCCCTTAAAGGTGCGTATGACGACGAGCGTCCCACCGCCGACCACACGGTCTCCCTCGACGTAGTCGCCGCGCTCTCCGCCATGGTTGAGGATGAGCCTGAGGTGACCCGATCTGCTCTTCCCGTCCAACGAGACCTTTTCAAGATCAAGGATGGTCGGATTGTAAGCATTGTAGGTATGGTCCGCGACCCGCCCCTCGATCGAGACGGGAGCGATCGCTTCGCAGGTAAAATCACGCAATGGGCACTCGTCGAGATTAATGTATGAGAAGAACGGGCAGAACATCAGCTTGTCACCGTCCAACCACTCCCAGTAGCGGATCGGCCAGTATTTGCCGAACTCAAACACCTTCCGCTTGTCATCGGTGGCGGTAAGCTTGTATAGGAAATCCACGATGCGCCGCACCTCCTTGACGCTCGCGTAGATGACAACGTCGAGGTCGTGCGGATTTTCGTAGGTGCCTATTGAGAGCGAACCGGACATGCCGAACTGCTCCGGCGTTATCCCCAGTAACTCCGCCGAAGCCTCAATCGCCTCCTTGATGTTTCGTGCGCTCTCCTCCTCGCCGGCGCGTGCGCATATGGCGCGTAGGGAATGGCGGTGCGGGAAATGGCCGATGAGCGAATCCACCGGTATCATGGCCTTATAGCGGGCGTAGGGGGGTCTCTCCACATCGAGCGATGGATCGATCTCAAGATAGCGCTTCAACTGTAGCGGATAAAACATGTTGAGCGGCTGCGTGTTCATGATGCCCTTGGTGAGGTTTTCGTACGGCTGGCCGAATATCCGTTTTTTTGAGTATTCGGGCACCTCACTCTTCTGCGGGACAAAAACTATGTGCGACACCAACCGGCGCTCCATGAGCGGCCGGTCGGGGGTGTGGCAATATCCTTCCGAGAAGATGAATGTACCGTCGTTGCGGAGAAAGTACGTCGCATCCCTGAACTCCGTCTTCTCATCGATGGGAACAAAAAAATCGTCGAACTTCTTGTGCCGTTTCATCTCGTCTATCACGCTCATAGCCTCCTCAACAATTGGATCCCCCAGGTTCAGGTTGGAGTGCCTCTTTTATCATCAATAAGCATGTATTGCAAGCCCAAAACAAAGAAGGGGTCAAGTCTTGAATTTCAACTTTTCAACAAATTTTTCAGCTCCTCCCGCGCACGATGTATGAGGTCAATATCTTCTTTTCTCCCCAGTCGGTCCGCAATCTCTTTGTATATCTTGGCGACAGCCGCATACCCCAACCCACAGAACATCTGCCCTATTTCTCTATGCGTGTATCCCAGTTCGGATCTGCACAAATACACCGCAACCTTCCTGCCGATGTGACCTCGCCCCACGCGGCCCGACAAGAGGGCATCTCTTGAGCAATTGCACAAGCCACACACGACGTCTACAATATCATCCATCGTATGCACCCTTTTTTCTTCCTTTACCCTGCTTATCTCTGAATCAAAGTTGTCATCACTCGCCCAATTCTCGATTACCCAATCCCTGAATTTTTGACTGCCGAGGATGCTCGGCCAACGCTTCCCATTCAACTGCTCCTCTATCTTCCGCGGGACTCCCTGTTTAACATATCTGTCAAAAGCCTGTTTTGCCGCTCTTTTACTCCTGGCAAATCTGGAGAGAATGTAATCAGTCGCCAAAAACACAGGTCGATCCTCCGCACACATGTACCATCGATGACTCGTCCATTTGTCATCGGCTGGATCAACCACCTCACTGGCTCTCACGCCCTGATTATGTATATAGCGGGCTATCTCCATCAAGTAGCTCTCCTCATCGATAAGAATTGCCTTGTATCGCCCGCGAAACAAAGCGCCATCACATTGATGGACCCTGTTAAATCTCTGGGTATACACTCCATCGATGTGGCGCATAGCCCTAGACAAATTTCCTTCGGGTGTTTCGATTAACAGATGGTAGTGCGTATCACGCAGACTATACGAGTGGATCCTTATGTTCCATATCTGTACCGCTTCACCAAGCAGCTTAAGGAATGCGCGCTTCCCACCGTCATCGAAAAATATGACCCGCCCCGATGCGCCTTTATTCATAACATGGTACCATGCGCCGGGATATTCTATTCGAAGTGGCCTGCTCATAGCTTAAAACTCCTTGGGTTCCCCGACTGCGTAAAGTTGAAATTCAAGACTTGACCCCTTTGGAGTGCTGCTTCACCCAGGCGAGGGCGGCTTCACGGGTCGTGAGAGCGCCTTCGAGATGCAGATCTTCGATCTCCCGGAGGATCTTCCCTATGAGCGGCCCCTCCGCGAAGCCGAGATCGAGCAGGTCGTGGCCGCTGAGGAGCGGGGCCGTTTTGGCTTCCTCCCTCCCGTACTCCTCGACCTTGCGGGTCAGGAACTCCCACGCCGAAAGGTCCCTGTCGCTCGCCAGGCAGTCCAGGCGGTGCAGCTCGATCTCGTCCTGGAACGTCGGCCTCCTCAGCAGTCGCCTGATCGTGCTCTCCTTCATCCTCTTGACGTCCAGGAACGCCATGTGGTTCTCAACGCACGCCACTACCCTGTCCCGCACGTGGTTGGGGAAACGGAGGCGTCCGCACACCTCCCGCGCGATCTCCCCGCCCACCGTCTGATGCCTCATGAAATGGATGCGGTCGCTTACGGAGAAGGTGGGTGGTTTCCCGACGTCGTGGAGGAGCACGGAGAAGGCGATCACCACCGACGGCTCGACCATCGCATCGAGCATCTTCTTCGTGTGCGCGAACACGTCCCCCTCGGGATGGAACCCCGACGGCTGGGGAACTCCCTTCATGGCATGCACCTCCGGGAGGAGGATCGCAAGCAGACCCGCGCGATCGAGGAGGTCCAGGCCCTCGCCAGCGCCGGGACCGATCATTATTTTTACCAGCTCGTCCCTGATGCGCTCCTGACTCACCACGGTGATTTCATGGACAAGCTCACCAATCGCCGCGAATGTGTCCTCCTCAATCTCGAAGCCGAGCGTCGAAGAGAAGCGGATGGCCCTCAGCAACCGGAGTTTGTCCTCGGCGAAGCGTTTCCGTGGATCTCCGATGGTGCGGATCACCCTGGCCCTGATGTCGTTTTCGCCGCCGACGTAGTCCAACAAACGCTCTTCAAGCGGATCGTACAGCAGGCCGTTCACCGTGAAATCGCGCCTGAGCACGTCCTCCCGGGCGGAGGAAAAACGCACCCCCGACGGCTTCCGGCCGTCACGGTACTCCATGTCCGCACGGAAGGTCGCCATCTGGAACGCATGCCCCTCCTCGATCACGAGCATGACCCCGAACTGCTCCCCTACGGGCACCACGTGAGAAAACATCCCGGCGATCTGGCCGGGGAGAGCGCCCGTGGCGATGTCGTGATCGAGCGGTTCCTTCCCCATCAGCATGTCGCGAACGCACCCACCCACGAAGTACGCCTCAAACCCCTGCTTTTTCAAGCGCTCCACAAGCGCCAGGGCGACTTCTTTTTCGGTCTTTCTCATGGAGATATCGATTTTAACCACGGATGAACACAGATGGACACGGATATTAACTACAGTTTCCGGTTTCGAGCTTTTGGTTGCTTGAAATATCGTTTAATCCGTGAAATCAGTGGATATAGTTTTCAACTGCCTCTCAGAACCGTATTTATCCGTGTTAATCCGTGGTTACTATCCCTTCGCTCCTCATGGTGATTGCCAGTGGTTACGCACATTAACTACAGACTGGAAACCCCGTCCCCCACTCTGCTATACTGTTTTTCAAGCTGGTGCATCCAATATTAACACATGCCGATGTTCGCAAAAAAAATCTTTTCCCTTCCCATATTGATGGTGCTCATGCTACTGGCGATCACCGCCGCCATGATCACCCATCGGTTCTGGCTCGAGAGCCGCTACGCCGCGCTCATCAAATCAACCAGCCTCGTCTACGGCCACGACCCATTCCTCGTGAAGGCCATCATCAGGCGGGAGAGCAACTTCAGCCCCGGCGCGCGGGGAAACAAGGGAGAGATCGGCCTCATGCAGGTGACCCCATCCGTCGGGCGGGAATATGCGAAGGCAAGGGGGATAAAAAATTTCACCCCTGAGACGCTCTACGATCCCGCCATGAACATCCAGGTCGGCTGCTGGTATCTGGCAAAGGCCCTGAAGCGTTACAAAAAATTCAGCGATCCCGTCCCATTCGCCCTCGCGCACTATAACGCCGGCGCCGGCAACGTGGACCGGTGGATCACGGCGACGCGGCAGAGGGGTAACGCGCGGGAATTCATGGCCGCCATTACCTATCCCACCACCAGGAGATACGTGAGGTCCATCACCTGGCACCGGAGATTGTATCGGATATTCAGCTTTTAGCCTGATCTATTCATCAACTTTGCTCGGTTGATGAATATCTTACCGTAGCGCAAATAGTTACGCAAAACAGCCACATTCCGCACCAGACTAGTCGGTGCGGGGCTAACCCCCGAACCGTCCCGCCCTCCGGGCGGGCCTGGTTCGGCCCGTAGGGTGAATTATTCATCTCGCTTGAGAAGCGAGATGAATAATTCAGGTTAGGCTGGATTGATAGCAAGAAACCGCAGATTGTAAAAATAGAAATTGGTGGATAGCCCAGGAGGTCCCGACATGGAATGGACGCAACAGTTTTTCGACAAGGCGTGGCTTGACTACGGCTTCGATCTGGTTCCCGCCGAGGACACCCAGCGCGAAGTCGACTTCATCGAGAAGGCGCTGAACCTCCGGCGGGGCGAGTCGGTGCTCGACCTCTGCTGCGGCATCGGCCGGCACAGCATCGGCCTCGCGCGAAAGGGATACACGATAACCGGCATGGACTTCAACCCCGATTACATCAAGAGGGCCCAGAGCCTCTCCCTCACCATGCGCGTGCGCCCCACGTTCATCCAGGGAGACATGCGGAAGATCCCCTTCGCGAACAAATTCGACGCCGCGATCTGCTTCTGGTCGAGCTTCGGCTTCTACGACGCCGATACCGACCTCGGAATCCTCAAGGGCCTCATCAAAGCCCTCAAGCCGGGCGGGCGTTTCCTCCTCGACATCATCAACCGCGACTTCGTCCTGCGCCACTTCAGGCCGCGAGACTGGACCAAGGCGGGCAGGGGATACATCATGGAGAAGAGGGTCTACCACACCGAGACGAGCCGAATGCTCACCACGTGGTACTTCGCTGGAGATGGGCGCATCACCAGGAAACAGTCCGATACGAGGCTCTATGGACTTTACGAGATCGAGGCTATGCTTGCGAACGCGGGGTTCAGGGTGATCGAGCGCTTCGGCGATGTCAACCGGGCGCGCCCAGGATTCGACGCCCCACGGCTCATCGTCATCTCGTCAAACCCCGGGGCGCAGATGAAGGCGCCGCCGCCGCGCGCGCCGGGTCGCAGGTGACCTAGCCTGGATTATTCATGAACGAAGAACAAGGAACCGCGGATGAGGCAGATTAC
>CAYWRA010000046.1:0-19959 GCA_964460305.1 uncultured bacterium | reverse complement strand
ATCTCCGTATCCTGTGTGCTAGCTATTTTGCGTTCGATAACTATACTGTCATCTGCCTCGAAAGTGAACAGAGCCGCTATCTGATTCCCCAAATCTTCAGTCGTAGCTATTCCGGTACCCTCGAACGGCACCGCTATCCAGCTCACCAACCCCTCCTCATCATCCGCATAGAGGGTATACGTGGCCGATGCCTTCCCGACCGCATGGAGCTTGTTGTCGTTGGAACCTATATAGAGCGTCCCTTCGGATCCAATAGCCGGCGACGACTTGACTGCTTCTCCAGTCACATACGTCCACACTATCGTCCCATTGGACTCGAACGAATACACCCTATTGTTCTGCGCTCCAACATATATCCAGCCCCTTGCGTCTATCGCCGGTGAGGAATCTACGTACGAACCGTTCGTCAGATAGCTCCAACGCAGCGCTCCCGCCGAGCTGATCGCGTAGAACCGGTTGTCCCCCGATCCCACATAGACGTTCTCAGCAATATCAATCGCAGGCGACGAGTAGATATCATCACCAGTCACGTACGTCCAGGCGAGCGCTCCAGCCGCCGTAATCGCATAGAGGCTGTTGTCGTTGCTGCCGACATAGATATTGCCGCCTGAACCTACCGCCGGCGACGATTCCACCGTACCAGCCGTCTTGTAGCTCCACCCAAATCCCCAGTTCGACTTCAGGGCATATAGGACATTCAGATTACCGAGACCCCAGTATATCTCCCCATTGGCCCCGAGAGCCGGTGACGAGGAGTGCGCACTACCAGCCGCATTGGTGCTGAAACTCCACACCAATGACCCGGCTGAGTTGAGCACACACAGGCTACTACGCGCCTGCAGATACACCAGCCCCGTCGCGTCTATCACAGGCGAGGAGACCCACTCATCCGTCGTCGCTCCGCCTGGATGGTTATAGCTCCATCTCAGCACGCCCATGGAATTGAACGCATAGAACTGGTTGTCCTTCGACCCCACATACACGTTCCCGACGCTATCGATCGCGGGAGATGCGACTATGGGATCGCCAGTCACGTAGGTCCACTCGATCTCGCCCGTCGGCGAATACGCATAGAACACGTTGTCTTCGCTACCCACAAATATCGTCCCGTCAGAAGACTGGACCGGCGACGAGCTGATGTTATCTCCCGTAACGTATGTCCATGCGCGTATCGCGCCGCAATCCACTCCGTAACTTCCGCTCATCGCCTTGTGATCCACATAACGACGGAACATCGGCCATGACCCGTTCGGCACCGGTGTCCAGATGGCCGTCACCACCGGCGTGAGCGTCGGCGTCGGCGTGATTGTCGGCGTCTCTGTCGGCGTATAGGTCGGCACGTTTGTAGGCCATGTCGGCGTCTCGGTCGGCGTCTCCGTCGGCGTCTTCGTCGGCGTTACCGTCGGCGTGGGTGTCGGCGGCTGCGTCTCCAACGCATAGATCATGTTGCTGCCCGACCCAACATATACACGCCCGTCTGAGCCGATCGCCACGGATGAGTGAACCGGGCCGCCGCTGGGATAATCCCCTACCCGCGCCCCGTTGGAATCGAATACGTACACCTTCCCATCCTGCGACCCGACATACACCTTCCCGTCACTGCCCAGCGCCGGCGAGGAATCTATGTCATACCTCGTCTCATAGCTCCAAACCAGCGCTCCTCCCGTCGTAACCACTCTCAACCGGTTGTCCTCGGAACCGACGTAGACCCTACCCGAACCGTCGATCGCGGGCGACGACAGGATATGATTCGCAGTCGGGTGCGTCCAGGCAAGCGCTCCAACCGATGTCAACGCATAGAGCTTGTTGTCATAGCTCCCGACATAGATGCTGTTGTCGGCGCCGACTGCAGGCGACGACTGCACCTGACCGCCCGTACAGTAGCTCCAACGGAATATCCCATCGGCACCTGCCGCATACACCCTATCCGAATCGCCTGTACCCCAGTATATACGACCGTTCGTACCAACCGCCGGTGACGAGTAATGCGCATTGTTAGCGGCTGCGTTGCTAAGGGTCCATTTCAGCGACCCGGTGGGTCCTAACACTATGAGCCGTGTCCGCGCTTGCAAGTAGATGTTCCCTCCGCTTATCACAGGCGAGGACCTCCACTCATCCTGTATACCTCCGCCCGGATGCTTATAGCTCCACTCCAACCTGCCGATGGAACTGATTGCATAGAACTGGTTGTCGAGCGACCCGATATACACCGTCCCGGTGGCGTCGACTGCAGGGGATGCATAAATGTCACCTGCCGTGCTGTAGCTCCAATCAAGCGTCCCAATCGAGGATATCGCATACAGCACGTTATCAATACCGCCTGCGTACGTGCGTCCCAACGAACACCATACCGCAGGGGAGGACACCACGTCGTCACCGGTACGATAGCTCCATGACGGCCCGAGCGTCGTCGGCCCTGTGAACGGGCTCTTAAACGTGTGCTGTGCGTCATAACCAAACATGAGCCATACGCACGGCGTAGGCGTCGGGGCGGGTTTCAAGCTGTATATCAGGTTCGCGTTGGGTACCGTTATCTTCACCTTTTCCGGACCCAATGCCATACCACCTGCGCCTGGAAGAGCCACCGACCACCTCAACACGCCGACGGGAGATATCCGATACAACGTTGTAGCGGTTTTGACTAATATATCCCCTTCAACGGTGAATCCAAGACCCAATACAGAACCACCTGCTTGGAATTGGCCTATAAGTGCTCCACTTTTATTAAACACATAAACTTTAGTACCATCAGCTGCCACTACAGTATCTTCATTTTCTGCCTGTACATCTACGCGACTATTTATATCGTATGACCATCTAAGCGTTCCAGACGAGTTTAACGCACGAACATTATTGTCAGTGCTCCCAATATAAACCTCTTCGCTGGCGCCGATCATAGGTGACACATTACTTGCACCGGGCAGGAGGTAGCTCCAAGAGAGCGCACCAGCCGACGTGTACACATACAGCCTGCCATCCGATGCCGTCGCGTAAACCTTGCCGCTGTAACCGAGTGCGGGCGACAACGTCACATCACCACCTTGCAGATATGTCCAGGCAAGCGATCCGTTCGAGTTGAGCACATAGATTTTGTCGTCGTTGCTACCGAAATAAAGCCGTCCGCTAGCATCATATACGGCGGATGATTGGATCTTATCACCCGTAACGTAGGTCCATTTCAAGCCGCCTGCGGAATTGAACGCATAGAACTTGCCGTCCTCCGAACCGACAAAAACATCCTCTGCCGTATTGATCGCAGGTGATGCAGAAACATCATCTCCAGTCACGTAGGTCCACACGATCGTACCCGTCGCAGAAAACGCATAGACCATGTTGTCATCGCTACCCGCATACGTAACGTCCCCCACGCTCAATGCAGGATCGCCTGTCATGTATCCGCCTGTCACATAACTCCATTCAAGAACTGGGCCCTCATCAGTTGCGGAATAAACACTCTGTCCCGTATGCCGACTATTGCCCTGGAGCATCGGCCAGGGATGGCTACCCGTTCCGTGGTTGCTGATATTACACGAGTCGCTCGATATGGAATAGGTAACTCCATCCGTGACAATATACACATGGGAGTGTGCCGTGCAACGCGGCGGATTCGGGGTCTCGATTGCCCAGTTTGCACCATCAGTATCACCGCTCTGGAGCCGGATGATGCTCGGTATGCTGTTGTCAACTACGGCCTCCATATTCTCTACCGCGGCCTCTTTCGGATGGCCGAACCCATCGTCCCATACGGAGATGATGCATACTTCAGGATCCATATTCGATAGGAATTCCAACGAGCTCGTTTCGTTCGTGTCGGCACCATGATGATCGACTTGCAGTACATCGACGTCACGCCCCAGATCGGTCACAACCACGTCATCCACTGCCTTCTCGAGCGTGCCCTCTGCATCTCCGCCAACGTAAAAGTCGAACCCGTTGTATGTTATCAGGGCACTGATCGATTTATTGTTCTCGTCGCCAGCCCCAGGGGCTATCGATGCCCTGCCCCTGATGTACGTGGTACCGTCAAGAGCTCCTTCATAGTCCGGCGCGCCCACGGAGAGGAAATAGAGCATGGCGCCATTGCCCAGGTCTATGTCCGTACTGCCGTCGACGGCGACGGTATGCCTCTTCCCAGACACTGCGGCGAGATAACCCGTATTAATCGGATTATCGTCATACCTATAGGTGCCGCCGCGGTCCCAGCACTTGACTACCGGGGTCGTCAGGTTGTCCAGGCCGTAGATATGGTCAGCATCGTAATGGCTGGCTATCGCATCATCTATTTGCGTTATCCCAACGCTGCCCAACAGAGCATCACAGGCTCCCGCCCACGTCGCGCCGCCGCCTTCATCAAAGAGCACTACCGTCCCGTTCGGCCCTCTGATCACCGTGCCTGTTCCGGCACCTTCATTACCACCCGACACACACCAGATGTCCAAGTCCTGAGCTGACACTGTGTATGCGCACACTCCGAGTGCGAGCACACACACCACTGCTACAATACGCATCGCGCTTTTCATAACCCCTCCTGGGTATAAAAACCCTTTGCCCATCTCCTCACCTTTCGCTACACGACACCTTAATTACAAGTCTGCGGAGAGTTTCTTATAATACCGGATTTTTTGCAACCCCACAAAAACATGCAAAAATCATCCATATAAATTGGATGTTGCATTTACCCCACCTCAGAAGATAACATCCTGTACCCCAACTGATTACACGATCATTTCGCGGTTTTTTCTCTCCTCCCAAAAATGGATCAGATTTTTGAAGCCGGTCAATTAGGTGATGAATTCTTGAGCCGTTGATGTCTCTAACTCATCCCGAACCACTTGAACACCAATAAGAAGCAACTCTCTCTACCCTTTTTATGCTTAGTGAGAACCGTAATCGTTATACTATCTAACCTGATCTATTCATCAACCTTGCTCGGTTGATGAAGATCTTACCGTGGCGCAAGTAGTTATGCAAAACTGCCAACATTCCGCACCAGACTAGTCGGTGCGGGGTTAACCCCGAACCGTCCCGCCCTCCGGGCGGGCCTGGTGCGGCCCGTAGGGTGGATTATTCATCTCGCATTTCAAACGAGATGAATAATCCAGGCTAAATCTTTCATATCGCTCTTAACGTCTTTTGTGAGCGAAGGTTTCTTGAGCACCTGATTCATCTGACTATCCTTATCCCCCACCGGGGCGGGCACCCGAAGAACACTACTCGCACACCTACTATAAACAAACGCCACTTATTGAGGCACCAATCCCACTTCTATGATTCTTGATGCAGGCCTCCCGAATCTCAAAAGCCCCGAAGATCTCCTCCTCAACGGGCACGCCGTTTTGGAGCGCATACTCACACCTGAACCTCTCAAGAATCACAACCGTGACCTCGCAGACGTTCGTCCTGCGTTTGAATATCCTCAAACCGTCATCGGCCTCATAGCATGAAGCAACATTCCAGTACAAGTTTCTGAGGGTATAACGGTTCTCCGTATCCAACGATCCCACTTCAAAGTTCACAGCAGGGGTATCAGGTTTTTCCAGCCCCTGGCCAAAGGAAACGTCAGGGCCGCCGTGGGTACCGAGGGAGAACTCTCGTTTTTTACATCCACCCGTGGATACACTCTCCCAAGCAGCTCGACGCTGAGTAATACCTCTCCTTTCACATCGAACGCCTCGATATTGCCGATTCCGATGCCTGTAGTCAACGAGCGCACCGAGAAGGTTGCGTTCGGATTCCGCACTGTTACGAAGAACTCTCCGAGGGTTTCGCCAAGCGGATATATTAAGTGGCAGCTGTTCCGCCACACACGCCTCCGCTAAACGTGTCATCACAGCACGGCATTCTTCAACGGAAAAGCTTCTTCCCTCATTCTATCCCACGTCAGGCATCGCGCCCCCCAGATGTCAATAACCGGAACGCCAGCACCCAGCATCGGCGACGATGGGTCGAAACAATAATCTCCCCCCGCAGGATCAACAAAAAACGGGTTCGAGCACAACGACTTTGGATCGGGATTGCATACTTTGGTATCCTTCCGGTTGTTCCAGTAGCCGTTGTTTTCAAGTCCGGGCGCCATCCAGCCTCTGTAATCCCAGCGCACCTGACCCCCGTGATAAGGTTATTCGTCGTGGAAGAACCTGGACCATACCAATTCCACATTCCATCCTCCCCGCCCGGGACCATAGTATCGCAGATCAGGGTGGGATTGGAAAAATTACAGCTTATGGAACCTTCCACAGTTACATTATATTATGAGAGAGAAGATGAAAGTTCTCATACGCAAACCCAAATTGTGCATGTTATCCGTCAATCCTCGATTTTACACATCCCTACCAAAGCATGCATAAATCATCCGTACAAAATGGATGATGATCCTATGGGTAATTAGCCACAACTGGCTATATACCAATGTGTAGCGGCTGGAAAATCCGTTTTGAGTACCCTTGCGCTATATATCGTATCATTGATGCTACGGTGTGTGGAAAAAAGCGGAAAAGCATGACCTCTTATTCTTTGTGAAAGATTGTTTCACACCCAAAGGGGCCCCTTGGGGTGTGATAATCAGGTAAATCAGGTGCTCAAGAAACAAGCGACTCAAAACCGCAGTTAGAGCCCCTGGAGAAAAGTTCCGAGATTGACCTTCCTCCCCACAAGTTTCAACCTTTTCCTTATGTCGTTGCGATGCCGTTCGACGGTTTTAAATGACAATCTTAAAAGCTCGGCTATCTCCTTGCCGGAGAGCCCGCCCTTTATCATGTTGCATATCTCAATCTCCCGAGGCGAAAGCTTCATGTTTTCCATGGATAGCTTTTTCCCAAATGACGACGCCAGCTCCTCGCACGTGCTCTGGAGCAGGTCGATATATTGGTTTTCAATGCGCGTTGCCTTCCCACGCAGTTTGCGCAGGAGAGGCAATAAAAGCTTCTCCACGTTCAACACCACATTATTTTTAACCTGCCTTTTTTCATGTTCGACCTGCTCGATTACCTCTCCGAGGGCAACGTTCTTTCTCTCGAGCACCATCTTCTGCCCCTTCAACTTCCTCTCGGACTCCCTGAGCGCCTTCTCCGTCCCTTTCCGCTCGTTGATTTCCTGCCGAAGTCTCTCGTTGATCCCCCTCAACTTCGCCGTGCGCTCCCCCACCATCTCCTCGAGCCGCTGTTGGTACCTCTTCAGCTTCTGCTCATCCTGTTTGCGCTTCGTAATGTCCCAGAAGATCCCCAAGATGCCGGTGATCTCCCCTCTTTCATTCCTCACGGGCGTCTTAACCGTCTGAACAACTAATTCACGCTTGCCCTTCACGTACTTCTCCTCAAAATATTCCGTCCTTCCCGATTTGAACACCTCTTTATCGACCCTCCTGTAGCTTTCAGCAAGCTCTCTCGGGAATAAATCATAATCCGTCCTGCCCACGATCTCCGCCGGCCTCATTTTCATATCCATGGCGAAATTCTCATTGCACGATATGTAGACCGAGTTGACGTCCTTATAAATGATTCGCTGGGGCAGATTCTCCAACAACGTCCTATACTTGAGTTCGCTCTTCCTAAGTTTTTCTTCCACCCCCTTCCGCTCGCTGATGTCGCGCACGATACTGATCACCCTTCTTTGGCCCCCTATCTCCACGAGCGAATTCCCAATCTCAACGGGCACACTGATACCATCCCTGCGCACACCTATGGTTTCAACATATCGTGCGTTGTGCGGCCATTCCTGCGGACTTTCCCTCGACAGAGGGAACTGCAACTCTGCAGCCACTATATCCTTTATCGTCCTGGCGCAGATTTCCTCTTTGGTGTAACCAAGCATGTCGCACACCGACCTGTTCGCATCAACGATATTCCCCTCTTCGTCTTCCATCAATATACCGTCTTTGAAATTATCAAAAATTTTCCGGAATCGCTCTTCACTCTCCCGGAGCGTTCCCTCCACCGCTTTGCGTTCGCTTATGTCGCGTACTATAGCGATCACGCGCGGCTGACCACCGATCTCGACCAGCGTGCAGCTTACCTCAACCGGCACGTGACTCCGGTCCTTCCTCAGCTCCCGAGTCTCTATGTACACCCCTTCCCTCACCGTGCTCTGTTTGATGGTCCTGGGAAGCTTTTCCGCCACTTCCGGGGGTACGATCTTTGAAACATCCATCGTGAGAAGCTCTTCCCTCGTATAGCCCAGCATACTGCAGGCTGCTTTGTTTACTTCAAGGATTTCGCCCGTCGGTTTCTCGATAAATATCGCATCTTTCGTTAAATCAATCCACTCACGCAACTTGTCTTCGCTCGTCGCCGGCCACGACACGCGCCCCTGAACCATTCCCTCAGACTGCTCCCCATATCCATTCATTGTCACCTCCTAATACTCCTACCGATCGGTGATGTATGGAGCCCCCACATGCAGAGCGCGTCGGTCCATTTTCGACTTCGACACGACTCCCATCCTTCTGTACAAAACCCTCCGGTGTAATTATAGGAGATACTGTACAATGGTAGTCTCAACTGTTCAGGTATTCTTGTCTCCCGAAGCAGATAGACCCCTAGAACTTCGTATATTATCCAATAAATCATTCATCTACATATCACTATAGGATAATGCATAAATCATCCATATAAAATGGATGATGGCATTTTGGTTACCGTAACAATCCCCATGAATGATAAAACCTGATAGCTGAAGACTGGAATGGAAAGATACCCCTGAAACACCAGTGTTAAATTCACAACCAGTTGCTACAGTTGTGGTTGAGGAACCAAGCAGATGGCAGGTATCGAAGAGGAACAGGTACAACAATCAGCGATAAGTAATTTTCTCGGGTAAAAACTGCCTGAATCGCTACGTAGAACGCATTTCGGCTCACATCCATTCTCTCGCTGGTTGCACCCCCCCCGTTGCCACAATCCAGACAAGAACAACGTCTGCCCGCGTTCCCTTCTATATACTATCAGATAGTTAAAGCCAGTCTCTCCCTTATGGTATATAACTAACACAACCTGTTCTAGTTACCGCTAAAAAATTGGTAAATCCCTTGTATTTGCACTATATTCTATGCAGGAGTTTCAACTCTAACCGGGCGTCGGATTGCGGACTATTCGTCGGGCCAGAGAACTGTATACTATCATAACATGTTTATAATACGTAAATTATGATCTGCGAAACCTAAATCTCGTCTGGCTGAAAGCCTCTTCCGCAGCCGCTATTATGTGTCAATGGCTTTAAAAACATACATTATTTTTGTGCATAATATTCTGATTTTTTTTCTTGACACCAATATTATTCGAGCATCATTCGCATCACAATAGCGGGGTGCGTGCGGTTTTTCTTGCAACCGTCTTTCTTTTGCCCATGTCCGCCGCTTTCCATCTCCGGCCGGACATTGCCCGCTGCCCAATGGAAAAGGGCGGCAGGCCCATCCAAGCGCGCGCTCTTTTCACAATTCACGCAGACAAACTTCTGCACGGGGATCTTACGCTCCCTACTATAAAAGCTCTTTCCGAGGAGATGCGCTATGTCCATCATGAAAAATCCATTCTTGTAAAACCTGGAACAACCGCATTTCGAGCATCGCGATGGGGCAGGGCCTTCTATGGACATTTTCAGATAGTTACACACTGTTTTGATGATCTTATCCTGCTGCGCTATCTTTGCCTTAAGCCTCTTTAATTGCGCGCCGCCACTCGTCGCCCTTCTTTTCTCAGCCTGTTTCCTTCCAAGGATCGAGCGCATCGCGGCATCTGCGTTTCGCACCCATACCGCGAGCGAATTCCTGCCAACCCCCATGGCGGTCGCTACCGAGCTTACACTCTCACCCCACAAAACTCTTTTGACCGCTTCAATCTTGTCCTCTACCCTGATCTTCCTGTATGTCATGGCTCCACTCGCCCCTTTGCGCTGATTTGTTCATCAACCGCCGATGAAAAATCCCACATCCCAATATTGAGGGTGATCACCACCCCATAATTGTCCCTTGCCTCTTATTCTCTTTTACTCTTTGTGAAGATCTGGTCTCTTTCCCAAAAGGACCCCCTCGGGGCGTGTCTTTCTTAGTGGTAAAAATCTGCGGTCAATCCTCCGTGCCTGCACGCCGAAGTGCGTTCCGGCAGGCAGGCGTGTTTATCCGTGTTCACCCGTGGTTAAAATTAATCTGGGGTTTATTCCTCAGTGTTCTCCCCCGTCCCAAAGGGATCCCTTCGGGAAAGAGGCCCCTTTGGGGTGTGGTTTCATTTAGTGTATCTTTGGCACGCCGTTCAAAACCCCATGGCCTCCAGGCGCAGCAGATAGCTCTTCGCCGGTTTCATGCCAGGGGCTATTTCCAAAGCCCTCTCCAGCGATTTCCTCGCGCAATCGTAGCGTCCGCTCATCATACAGGCGACCCCCAGGGCACATTGAATCTTTGCGCAGTCCGGGGCGACGGCCGCCGCTTTGCCATACTCGTCTATCGCCATAGTGAACCATTCCGCATATCGGTACGTTTCGCCGATCCCGCAGTAGGCGTTACCGAGCAGGTAGTGGGTCTCGGCACAGCCCGGGTCCGCTGCAATTGCTTTCTGGAAGTGCTGGATTTTGCTGTAGGAACCCTCGGGCGCCTGCCGCCCTTTGCAAAGCTCCTCGAAGGCGACAGCAGAGCGCGTGGGACACTCCACCAAACTATCTTTCTCACGCCCGCTCAATCGATGACCAAGCAGTTCCGCAACGGCAACCGCCATCTCTTCCTCTAGGGAACAGATCCGGTCGGCTGGACGCTCGAAGTGCAGCAGCGCGCTGACCGCATTTGTCGACGGTCTCATCGCCTGTATATCGGCGCGTATCGTATCACCGTCACAAGAGTAGCCTCCCACCACCACCACATCGGCCTTGACCCGATGGGCAAGCGAAACGATCTGCGCCTTTCGCATCCTGCCTCCTCGGGTCAGGGTGCGGCCGCCTTCAAAGGAGGATATCGTGAGTGGGTCACAATACTCAGGATCGAGAGATGCCTTGAGTTTCCTAACCACCGAATCGGCGAGTTCGTATGCAAGCCATTCGCGATCCTGTTTTCTCTGTGCGTCGATAAACTTGAGAATCACCGCGCGGCATTTCTCCCCCCTCATCATGAGCGCGCCATCGGATGGACGCACGTTCCTGAGAGAGAGAAGGGAGAGCCGGGGTTCCTGAATATCGTTAGGTAAAGGAGTTTTTCGCGTTTGGGAGAGATTAGTTGATAGGGAATATCGGGGGGAAAAAGATACCGTTACGGAAAGCACAATCGCAACTCTTAACGCCCTCACCCCTCACCTCTCTCTTGGGAGTTCGAGCGTACCATCACCAGGGGAATATGTCAACGGGCAGCGCGCTCACCATCCCGCCCTCCGGGCAGGCCTGGCGTGGCCCGTATGGTGGATTATTCATCTCTATTTTCAGTAGGGATGAATAATCCTGGCTAGATGGAGAAAAGGCGCTTGACGACGCCGGATTTCCGCTCCTTCCCCTGCTTAACATCGTTCAGGCGCTGGGTGAGATAACCGCCCGTGAGATAATCGATATTGGCCGTGACCTCCTGGAGCTGGAGCTCAAGGCGCAGCCGCTCACGGAGATCCTCCGATGGCGAGAGGAGGATGTCGATTTGCAATTGCCGCCTCTGGAAATAAAACTGCGTTACCTCTTCGAGCACGTCATTCCGAAGCTCCACCAAATCCCGCGCCTCATCGCTGATTCGCACTTGATCGGGGTTATACAGAAAATCACCGAGGTCCCACTTGAATTTGAAGCCTACCTGTTGTCTCCTATCCTGAGTATCCTGAGTCGTAGACCTGTCTATCGTCTGCGTGTAATCGTAATATTTATCCGAGTACTCGGATGTGGTGATGTAGTCCACGCCGGTAATGTTTGCGTCAACGATGGAGTCACCAATATAGGTACCGTATTCCCGGCGGTTGTATTGCTTCAGCTCATTCGTGTTCAGCCACCTGTCGGTCGTCCTGCGGTCGAAACCCAAGTCGAGAGTAAACTCCGGGAGCAGCGCGCGATATTTAGCTCCCTTCCGCCACCCTTCAATCAGGTCCGGGTGCACCTCTGCAAACCGCATCGCCACTTCCTGAATCTCCTGCACCGTCGGTTCGTGTGAAAACTGCCCCAGGACCGTCTGTATGTCGTCAATAGTCGGCGCTGGAGGACCTCCCGCAGCTCCTACCGTCGCTCCCGTCGGTTCCTCCACCGCAATCGTCTCCACCTGTTGCTCCACGGGGGCGGTCTGCTCCGGCGCCACCGCCTCGACCGTCTTCGATTCCACGGCCTTGACCTCCGGAGTAACAGCAGGGGCCGGCGGCGCGGCTTCCTGTTGTGCGAAAGCCGTACTCTCGACATAATATAGGAAGGCTGATGCAACAACCATTACTACCGCAGTCAGGAGCAAAAGTGAAATGCGGTAATGACGCAAGGTGGATTTCATTTCGCAGGGCCCCTCCTCTCTGTCTCTGACTAATTTCTTTTTGTACGTCACATGCCTCCGCAACAAGTCAACACCGGATGGCAACGCGTACACGCATTCGGCACGATCGAAATGTAACTGCGACCTCGCGCCGCCATGTGATTCTTTCCGCAAATTCGCGGACACTTCACACAGAGGTCACTGGGCCGCGTGGAACGTATGCTAACACTCCATCCTAAAACTGTCAAGCGCTTCTTTATGCATTTTTACCACGGAGACATTTACTACAGCAACAACAGTTTATTGTTGCTCGTTACAAACAATCAGAAACCAGCCACCAGAAACTTTAGTCAGCCTCCCATCGAAGGGGCGCCTCCGGGGCGCGCCTCCGTGATGGATTCACCGTGTCCGACGATGCTTCCAGGCGGTTGCCGACGGCCTTTTCCGGATCTGTACAGAAACGTTATCTCGTTGATGTAAAGAACCCATATAAAATACGTGAGTATGAGCGGTGAGTTTACCAATGTTATCCTAATCGCGGCGCGCATGAGCGGCAACGTGGTGGCGGTGGAAGATAGGATAACGAAAAGAAGGAGAAATGCATATACGGCGCGGGTAGAGAATCTCCTCAATATGTAGTACGCTGGGACGAGCATTATAATGTAGGAATAATCCTCAAAGTGCGGCAACACCAACACGTATGCCGTGCACGCGAAATATACCATAAGCTTTTCTTTCCCGGCAAGGTCGAGCGATCGCAGCCTCATGGCCGATTGCAACGTAAGCGGGACAACCACAGCGACCACTCCCCAGAAGAGCACATGCTGGACGTACGCCGGTATTGTCACCGAAGTTCTTATCTCTACAAGGCGCAACAGATCACCCACGAGCGCGAACGTGGAAGGCTGGTTCACCTTGTAAATCACCCTCGCCGCGCTATGCAGGAAATCACAGAACAGTGCGGGGGCGCAGGCATAACACGCTAGTTGCACCGCTCCATACACACATAGCGCGCCGAAAAAGTACACATATCTCTTCCGGTCTCTCAAAAACAAGAGCAGAAACAACATCAGCACGGGCGTGCCCTTGAAAACGGCGGATGCAATGATAAAAATGCAAAACGCAAAGAGACGGCGCTTCAGGAAAAAGAAAAACGCGAGCCACAATGCGACCTGCTCCATGATGGAGACGTTTCCTGTCTTGAGATCGATATAGATGGGACTGTTAAACGCCGCCAAGCAAAAGAGATAAAACGGTAAATCCGCTTCATCCTTAAGAAACGCGCTCTTCCACAGGCAGAGAAGGACTATCAGCAATGCGCATTTGGTAATGAAAAAGAGATGCAGCGCGGTAGTATACTCCATGGATGAAAGTACCCTGAACGCGAAAAGCATCGCGGGGGGATACACAAACATAAAGCGCCCCCGGTGCGTCGCGGAATCTTCAACCTGCGCCCGTACCAGTATGTCATATGGATTCACTCCGGAGGCATACGCCCTGGCGGCATGGTAATACACCTTAAAATCCCAATGGCGCGCATCCGCGCGGAGCAGGAGGGAACAGGCGACGCTCACGCAATAAAGAAGAATCAAAACGCTTACGAGTTTTTTATAAGACTCTTTTCTCACGCGATTTTTTCCCTGGGCGTCGCCACCCTACCATGGTTCTTTCTCTGCGGTTTCTCTGCGCACTACCCTGAAGGGGCGCCCCTTCGGGGTGCGTCTCCGCGGTGAAAAAATTGCTGAAATTTCAATTTAACATAAGCAATTGGCGCGGCGCAACGCTTTTGGCATAATCGGCATATTCGGCCACGCCTCGAAGGGGCCCCGTTGGGGAACGGTCACGAATCACAACCAGAGCCGAAAGTCGAAAGCAAAAAGTTCAAAGTATGACTACTCCATTGCGCATTAGGCTTTAAACTTTAGGCCGTTTTTACAAATGAACCCCAGGCTGCGCACACCCGCCATCATCGTTTCCCTCGCACTCCTCGCCGCGGTGGCATACGCGCGGTCGATCGAGGTTCCCTTCTTTTGGGACGACAAGCCGCTGATCCTTTACAATCCATACTTGGGGCGTGTCAGCGGCATCGTCGCGTTTTTCTCGCCTAACTTCTGGAAGGGAAGTCTCTACCCGGAAGATTACAGGCCCATCGACATGTTCTCCTATAGCTGGGATTACCTCTTCTGGGCGCGGAATCCGGCGGGCTATCACATCACGAACGTGCTCCTGCATATCTTCAACTGTGTCGCCGTTTATTTCCTCGTGCGCATGCTCTTCAACAGGGAAGCACTCGCCCTCCTCGCCGGCTTCCTGTACTCCCTCCATCCCATACACAGCGAGGCGGTCATCTGGATACAAAACCGCTCGGACCTCCTTGTAACTTCATTCTCACTCATCACCCTTATCGCACTCGTCCGCCGCGAAAAAGAAAAATTGTGGCGGGGGTTAGCTTCCGTCATCTATCTTTCGTTCGTATCCGCCCTCCTCACCAAAGAGAACGCCATCGTTCTCCCGCTGCTCATGATCGTCGTCCTTATCCACTTCCGATCCGTTCCCAGGAAGAGCACGCTCATAATCGTCGGATCCTGCGCGGCCATCGCAGTGGGCTTTCTCCTCGTGAAAATCTTTGCGCTGCACCAGTGGCGGCACGGGGACGCCCAGCTCCCTCTAACGGGCGGCGGGCGCTTCTCGATCTTTGTCATAGTGAAATCCATCGCTACCTATTGTTCGATGTTGATATTTCCCTTCTCCTTCTCGCTAGATCGCTGTTTTACCATCCCGGCATCCCACCCAGTGCTCGCCCTTGCCGTCTCCGGAATAGCTCTCATCGCCCTCGCGTTCGTTGCGGCCAGGGAACTGCTCCTCGGGAGGCCGGCCGGCTTTGCCCTGTCCTTCATCTTCGTGAGCCTCATCCCGGCAAGCAACATCGTGCTCCTCGCCGGCAGGCCGATCGCGGAGCAGCGCCTCTATTTCCCCTCCGTAGGATTCTGCCTTCTCGCGGCGCTTCTGTTTCAATCCATCGGCGAGGGGGCGCGCCGGCGCGCATTGATCGCGCTCTGTATAGTACCCCTCCTCTCATGCTACCTGCTCATCACCGTAAAAAGAACGGATTGCTGGCTGAGCGAGCAGGTGCTGTGGGAGCGGACGCTTGAGGTCTCCCCCACCAGCTGGAGATCGAAATTATTCCTCGCGGCGCTCTACGGACAGCAAGGGCGCCATGCGGAGGCAGTGGGCCTCCTGAAACAGGTGCTCCGTACGTGCTTCCCGCGGCCGGCCAATGCGTTCAAAGAGCTGGGGATCGTCTACCAGAAAAGGCATTGGAACGATAGCGCCATCGATGCATTCAGGAAAGCGCTGCGCTGCTCGCCGGACCATCTTGAATCCCGATTGTATCTGGGAGACGCGCTGAAGGAGATCGGAGAGTACGATGCCGCACGCGAGCACTACAGTTACGTTGCGCGCACGTGGCCGTTGATCGGCGAGGGCCAGCTCCGTCTCGGGATTCTCTACAAGGAACAGGCCCGATATGATGATGCGCGCAAGGAATTCGAGAAGCTCCTGGAGCTCTATCCGGATAACGAGAAAGCACTCACCAATATTGCATCAATATACGGCCATGAAGGGAGGGACCGGGAGGCGGAGGAACTCTTTACGCGCCTGATTGCCGCGAATCCCCGCTCCGTACTGGCCCATAACGACTACGGGCTCCACCTCGAACGCCGGGGCCGGTATGGCGAGGCGATCGAGCATTACAGGATCGCCATACGCAACGATCCGGACGCGGCGCTACCCCATTACAACCTGGCGCAGGCATACCTGCGCACGGGAGAAAAAGGTCGGGCCCTGCTGGAGCTGCTGACGGCGGCGCGGCTCCAGCCCGACAGGGACGATATCCTCTACGAAATCAACCGGCTCCGTCACATCCCCCAGGAATCGCCGATGCCGGACGCTCTATCGGAAGATATCATCCGGGCATACGGCGAAGCACTTAACCACCGCGGAATCTACTGGGCCCAAGCAGGGGATACCGCCGCCGCGCGGGACTGCTTCCAGAAGCTTATCGCTCTCCAGCCGGATAACGGGCATGCCCATGCGAATCTCGGCCGGAATTACGCCGAGGAGGGTAATTTTACGCGGGCCCTTGAGGAACTGCTCGTTGCGGTCAAGCACCTGCCCTCCGAGGCCTCGGTCTATTCAAATCTGGGGATTTGCTATGCCGCTCTCGGCAGGATGAGCGACGCTCGGAAGGCATGGGAGAAGGCGCTGGCACTCGATCCACAGGCGAAGGAACCGAGGCGAAATCTCGCGAGGATGAGGGGAGGAACTCAAATGACAAATGACAAATGACAAAACCTCATTGTGTTTCAGCATTTGGTATTTGTCATTCGTTACTTAATTGCGCCTAACAATTCCGTCTCGATATCCTTCAATCGCCTCTCGTTCTTTTTGACCCTGCTCTGCACGTCCTGATCTATTCTGACTATATCGTGTAGCTTTTTCGCAATATCCTTCTGAAGCTCTATCATCTCCATTCTTCTTTTGTTGATCTCGGAGAATTGGAATAGGAGCAAGGCCACCAACTTGTCTCTTTTATCCGTGTACCAAACCAGGTCGTCGGCCGGCGCCGTCTTGAGACGCAGCGCGGAAATGGCCTCCGTATACCCGGCCACGGCGGTGAGCATATCCCCCTCCGTTTTTGCCTTTTCCGCCCGGTCAATCAGGGTGCGCGCATCCGGAGCCGTCTCTGCATTTGCGTGGTGTGTACACATGAGCAAACCCATCCCCAACAGCGCGATCTCAACATACCGTTTCATCTCCCCCTCCATTTTTATGCGAAGATGACGTGCAGAGGAATCATTCACCCGAAGGGTTAAAATCGCTATCGCTCTTCGAATAATTCTCCATCCTCGGTATAACCCTCCTGTTCTTCCCAATTGACATTGTCCCTATCGTAATCATTTACCTCATCCACATCCGGATGACTGGAATCATCGAGGGGATCGTATCCCAATTCCACCTCATCGCCGTCGTAAAAACCGTCATTATCCGTGTCGGGATCGTTTGGATCGGTGCCGATCTCTACTTCCACCTCATCGTCAAGTCTATCGTCATCGGTATCCATACCCACGGCAATTTCGGATTCGGTCAAACCCGCCGCTTCCAACGCCGCCGCCCACTCTTCATCTTCGGCGGCCGACTCCGCGGGCCCCTCCTCCTCTACAACGGTCTGCTGTTCCACATAATCGTCCATAAGCTTCGTGATTCTGTCATAAACAAAATCGTACTCCCAGTCCGCCTGTTTCAGCGCAACCAATTTCTGCATCTTCAGCCTATCCAGGCTCACCGAAAGCTGTCTCAACTCACGGATCGACTGATCGAGCTCACGGATGATGCGGGGCGCGGTTTTTTCACTACCCGACGCGCACACGGTCAGATGCGCGGCGACGGCTTCCGAGTTCCACGCGGGGTAGGCCTTCTGGATCGCGGCAAAGAGCTTCTTTGCCTCCAGATATCGCCGCCAGGCGAGGTCGTTATCCCTCTCTTGCCACGCCTGACGCGCTTGGCTCAATACACTGCAGGCTTCACCGTAGGCATCCTCCTCCGGACCGCTGGCCCATGAAGGCATCAGCGCGCTTGCCGCAATCAACGAGAATAAGATTATCAGCTTCATCAACCATGCCCCGCCATGCCGTATAGGGGAATGCTGAGGATTCACCTACTCTACTTTAAACTTTCTGCTTTCAACCTTAAACCGTAGTTCACGCCTTCCCCTTCGCGCTGAGCGCCGCGCGCTGCCTCCGGTGATACTCGGCCTTTTCCCTCGCGCCCATGCGGTCATGTGCCTTCGCCAGGACCGCGTGGGCCCGGGTCAGATCCATGGCGAACCGGGGCGAGGCCTCCCTGAGAACTCCCTCGGCGACCTCTATCGCCATGCGATCGCTTTCTTCACGGAGGAGCAATTCCGCCAGGGCGACCCGCGCCCGTGAATTATTCGGGTAGAGATCGAGAATCCGCTCGAGTATCTCCTTGCCCTCGTCAAGCCTCCCGCTCTCTATCTTCAGCTCGGCCACGCGTATCAAGCCGCTGAAGACGTCCCGGCTCTTCTTCAGCGCCGCATGCATTTCCCGATGCAGCCTTTCCTTCTTCACCTCATGCAGGGCGTGGTAGACATGCGTGAGCAGGCGATGGCATCGCGCCTGTTCCCATACATAGTAGAACGGAGTCTGCGCCAGCGCCTCTTCTCCCCGCTGAGCCGCCTCCTTGAAGCTCCCCTCAAGGAAATCTATCTCCGCGCGACAGAGCATCACCCTGGAATTATCGGGGAAGCGACGATCCACCCCCTCCAGAACGTCCCGCGCCTCCTTGAGCTTATTCTCCCTGATGCGCAGTTCAGCCAGATGAATAAGGGATTGGAAGTCGCCGGGTTTCTCCCGGAGCAGCTCCTTAAACTCGTACTCGGCGAGCTCATAGTTGCCGTTCTCCATAAGCGCCACCCCCAGCCACACCCTGGTCTCACGGTCTCCCTTGTCCCCGGCGAGGGCGGTCTGGAAAGACTCTATGGCCCTGATGTAACGCCTGTTGATTAGATAGAATTTGCCGAGTTCCCTGCTCAACTTGGGGGTGATTCCATATTCGTCGATCTCTTTTTTTAGACACGAAATGGCCCGCGGGATGTCCCCCATCCGCCAATATATCCCCGTGAGCCGTTTGTAGCTCTTCCTCTTCAACGGGTGTGAGGCCTTCAGCCCCTTATACAGCGCGATCGCCCTCCTCGGCTGGCCGATCCGCATGTAGAGCTTCTCGAGTTCCTTGTAGTTGGCATATTCGGCGGGGAATCGTCCGACAAGATCGGCATACAACCTGACCGCTTCCGCCACATCACCCGATGCTGCGCAGGCGCGCGCCAGCACCTGCCCGCATTCACCGTTATCCCGGTGGTTCTTGACAAAGGCTTTGTATACCTCGATCGCGTCATTCATGGATCCCTCCCTGATAAGAAGATCCAGAAGCTTCTTGCACGACCCGGCGGCGTGGGGGCCGGCCAGCACAGCCTCGAGAAGGAGCGCCTTCTCCGGGTGAGGATTCCGGAATGGGATGTGAAATATTTCACTCATTGTTGCTCCTGAAAAGCGTGTATCCAGATGCTTCGAAAAAGAGGACCATCGAGACGAAATAGCCGATACCATACATAAGGCCGGAGATGACGGAATAGCCGACGCCCTTCACCACGGCAAGCCCCACGACGAAGGAGGCCGCCGCGGAAGTGAAAATCACATACAGGGGCGCATGTGATGGTTTCTCCGGTTCCTGCAGCACAGTTCGCGTCTCCCGGATTCTCTTCTGCATCGACTGAAACAAGTATAGCACCATCTGCTCACTTCGACACGCTATTTTACCGGACTATCACCACGAAAAGCACGAAGAGATCAGATTCTCACAAAGAGTAAAAGAGATTAAGAGGATCCATGACAAATACCAAATGTCAAAACACAATGAGGTTTTGTCGTAATCCCTCAGTTATGGGGTGTCAGGAGGAGTCCGGATTGAAAAAGGCGGTA
>CAYWRA010000045.1:0-20175 GCA_964460305.1 uncultured bacterium | reverse complement strand
GACGCTAAGAGAAAGATAAAAAAGAAGGTGCCGCAATCGTCGGTTCCTCCGTCAACGCAGGTAAGTGCCATGCCCCCCAGAGCGCAATCGGAACCTGCGCTGCAACTTCCCGACCCGACGCCTGAGATAGTCATCCGCTATAAAGGAGCGTCGTCGGGAAAGAGTTCTGCCGCGGGAGCCGGGCGCCCCCTTGACCCCGAAGCCGAGGTGTTGGAGAGCGGCGTCCTTCCGCCTGAAGCAACGAGGATTAAGGATTAAGTGGTAAGAATTAAGTAGCCAGAACAATGCAAGAGACCCGGATTAAAAAATGAGCTGTCTCTCGCTTAATCCTGCCATATTGGGGTTTAATCTCGCGGGTCAAAATGACCCATCGGACTGCCGTAGTGACGCGGATTAGGGGTAATAATGTCGCAGCCCCTCGCCACCGGTTGTGAGACCGCGCAGACTGTCTTGGTTATAATGGTCACATCGGCAATAAGTTACAATTAACTTGCATGGTGGCGATCCAGATGGCATAATTCTTGCTTAATTAACGGGTGGCAGGGTTCATGCACGAATCCTGTATCGAGGAGGATAAAATGGGAAAAGTTATTGGGATAGATCTTGGCACCACTAATTCATGCGTGGCCGTGATGCAGGGTGGGGAACCGGTGGTGATTCCGAACGCGGAGGGCAACCGCGTGACCCCCTCCGTCGTGGCGATAACGAAGACCGGCGAGCGTCTCGTCGGCCAGACGGCAAAACGCCAGGCGGTGACGAACTACGATAATACCATCTATTCGATCAAACGCTTCATGGGCAGGAAATACGATGAAGTCGGCTCGGAGATCAAGCTTGTGCCCTTCAGGGTGGTAAAGGCAAGCAATGGCGACGCCGACGTGAAGGTGGCAGATAAAGTCCTCTCTCCCCCCGAGGTTTCTTCGATGATTCTCCAGAAGCTGAGGAACGATGCGGAATCGTATCTCGGAGAGAAAATAACACAGGCGGTCATTACCGTCCCAGCTTACTTCAACGACAGCCAGCGGCAGGCGACAAAGGATGCCGGGAGGATCGCCGGCATCGAGGTTCTGAGAATCATCAATGAGCCGACTGCGGCATCGCTGGCGTACGGCCTGGACAAGAAGAAAGACGAGCGTATCGCGGTCTACGATCTCGGCGGAGGCACCTTCGACATCTCCGTGCTGGAAATCGGCGATGGCGTATTCGAAGTGAAGGCGACCAACGGCGACACACACCTCGGCGGCGATGATTTCGACCAACGGATCGTGGACTGGATTGCCGAGGAGTTCAAGCGCGAGCAGGGGATCGACCTGCGCAATGATAAGATGGCGCTACAGAGTCTGAAGGAGGCGGCCGAGAAGGCGAAGTGCGAACTTTCGTCGGTCACGGAGACCGAGATCAACCTTCCCTTCATCACCGCCGACGCATCCGGTCCCAAACATCTTGTCCTCAAGCTCACCCGCTCGAAGTTCGAGCAGCTCGTGGCGGACCTCATCGAGCGGACCATCGGTCCCTGCAAGAAGGCCATCGAAGACTCCGGCATACCCGTTTCAAAAATCGATGAGGTAATCCTCGTCGGCGGGCAGACGCGCACGCCGAAAGTTCAGGAGACGGTTAAGAAACTCTTCGGTAGGGAGCCCCATAAAGGGGTCAATCCCGATGAGGTTGTCGCAGTCGGAGCGGCGATACAGGCTGGCGTCCTCAAGGGAGAGGTAAAGGACGTGCTTCTGCTCGACGTCACGCCCCTCTCTCTCGGCATCGAGACGCTCGGCGGGGTGACGACGAAATTGATCGAGCGGAATACCACCATCCCCACTAAGAAGAGCGAAATATTCAGCACGGCCGCCGACAGTCAGACGAGCGTGGATATCCGTGTACTCCAGGGGGAGCGGGAGATGGCGTCGAACAACAAGCTCATCGGCAACTTCCAGCTCGTGGGCATACCCCCGGCGCCGCGCGGCGTCCCCCAGGTCGAGGTGACTTTCGACATCGACGCCAACGGCATCCTGCACGTTTCCGCGAAGGATCTCGGCACCGGAAAGGAGCAGTCGATCAAGATCACCGCTTCGAGCGGCCTGAACGAGTCGGAGATCCAGGGCATGGTGAAAGACGCGGAGCTCCACGCCAGCGAGGATAAACAGCGGCGCGAGAAGGTGGAGACAAAGAACAGGGCCGAGGCCGCCGTCTATGAAGCCGAAAAACTCCTCAAAGAGCATGCCGCGAAGATATCGCCCGAACAGCAGCAGAAGCTCAAGGCGGCCATGGAGCGCGTGAAGGACGCAGTGAAGCGCGACAATCTCGAAGAGATGAAAGCGGCCTCTGAGGATCTCACGCAGAGTTGGCACGCCGTCTCCGCTGAGATGTACGCCCACGCGAAAGACAAGACTCAAAGCCCCCCAGGCGCGGGCCCGCAAGGCCCGGGTCCGGAGGAGCCGCCTCGGGGGAAGCCGGATGACGTGATCGACGCCGATTACGAAGTCGTGGACGATGACAAGAAGGAAAATACCAAATGACAAATACCAAATGACAAAACAAGATGTATTTTGTCATTTGTGCTTTGGCATTTGTCATTTCCAGAAGGGGGTGATGTGCATTCTGTGCAGCTTTTGTCATAACTTTATAATTCGCTTAAATGAACATCCATGCGTAACGGTAAAATAATCGATATGAAAGGAGCTACGTAATGAAGATCAAACCCCTCGGAGACAGGATCTTGGTCCAGCGCATTGAAGAGGAGGAGACAAAGAAGGGGGGCATTATCATTCCCGACACCGCCAAGGAGAAGCCGATGCAGGCCAAGATCATCGAGGTGGGATCTGGGAGGCGGGACGAGAATGGCAAGATAATTCCCCTGGAAGTCAAGAAGGGTGACAAGGTTCTCATCGGAAAATACGCCGGTACGGAGGTCACGGTTCAGGACAAGGAATACCTCATCATGCGTGAAGAGGACGTGCTGGCGATCATAGAGTAGTTGGACGGAGTAGTTGGACGGGTGATGCGCCCATTGATCGAGTGGCGTTGAAAAAGAAAGGAGTAGTCACATGGCAGCAAAGCAGCTTTCATTCGGATCTGACGCTAGACAGGCCATACTCAACGGCGTCGCGAAATTGAGCAAGGCCGTCAAGGTCACGCTGGGACCAGCGGGCCGCAACGTGGTTCTGGACAAGAAGTTCGGCTCTCCCACGATCACCAAGGACGGAGTGACTGTGGCAAAGGAGATCGAGCTCGAAGACCCATATGAGAACATGGGCGCCCAGATGGTCAGGGAGGTCGCATCGAAGACCTCTGAGGACGCCGGCGACGGCACGACCACGGCGACCGTTCTCGCGGAATCCATATACCGCGAGGGCCTGAAGAACGTGACGGCCGGGATCAATCCCACGGAGCTCAAGCGCGGCATCGACAAGGCCGTCGAGGCCGTGGTAAAAGAGCTGGCGAAGATGAGCAAGTCGGTCAAGGACCGGAAAGAGATATCGCAGGTCGCCACCATCTCCGCGAACAGCGATGCGACGATAGGCGACATCATCGCCGACGCGATGGAGAAGGTCGGTAAGGACGGCACGATCACCGTAGAGGAAGCCAAGAGCATCGACACCACCCTCAAGGTGGTTGAGGGAATGCAGTTTGACAAGGGCTACCTCTCGCCCTATTTCATGACCGATGCGGAGACGATGGACGCGATACTTGAGGACTGCTACATCCTCATCCACGAAAAGAAGATTTCCAACCTCAAGGATCTCCTCCCCTTGCTCGAGAAGATCGCGAAGACCAGCAGGCCCCTTCTCATCATCGCCGAAGACGTTGAGGGAGAAGCCCTCGCGACGCTCGTGGTGAACAAGATCCGCGGGACGCTCGCCTGCTGCGCGGTCAAAGCGCCTGGCTTTGGCGACCGGAGGAAGGCGATGCTCGAGGACATCGCGATTCTCACGGGCGGCAAGTGTATTTCCGAGGACCTCGGGATCAAACTGGAAAACCTCCAGCTCTCCGATCTCGGGCGCGCCAAGAGGGTGACGGTGGACAAGGAGAACACCACCATCGTAGAGGGCGCTGGAAAGACATCCGACATCCAGGGCCGCGTCAACCAGATCCGCGTGCAGATCGACGAGACGACGTCCGATTACGACCGCGAGAAGCTCCAGGAACGGCTCGCGAAGCTCGCCGGCGGAGTCGCGGTTATCAACGTCGGCGCCGCGACGGAAACCGAGATGAAGGAGCGGAAGGCGCGCGTCGAGGACGCCCTCCACGCAACCCGTGCGGCCGTCGAAGAGGGGATCGTCCCCGGCGGCGGGGTGGCTCTCTTGCGTTGCGCATCGGTGATCGAGAAGTTGAAGCTCAGCGATGAACAACAGGTGGGTGCGGCGATCGTGAAGCGCTCACTGGAAGAGCCGTTGCGGCAGCTCGCGAATAACGCTGGCGCCGAGGGCTCGGTCGTCGTTCAAGAGGTCAAGAAGCACGAGGCCGGCTTCGGTTACAACGTCGCGGACAACGAGTACGAGGACCTGCTAAAGAGCGGGATCATCGACCCGACAAAGGTATCCCGGACGGCGCTGCAGAATGCAGCGAGCATCGCGGGTCTACTGCTCACCACGGAAGCGCTCGTGACGGAGATTCCGGAGAAGGAAAAACCGGCTCCGGCAATGCCTCCCGGCGGCGGCATGGGCGGGATGTATTAATCGTCCCGTCGTACGAGATGAATCCTGGGGGAGGCAACACGCTCCCCCAGGATTTCATTTTTCCAACACGATCCACGGATTGACACGGATTTTCAACAAGCATTTCCAGCAGTTCCTTTTAATCTCTGTAATCCCCCGAAGGGGCCCCTTTGTGGCATGCAATCCGTGTATAAGAACTTTGGAAACATCTGTGGTTTCATTAGTCTTTTCAGAATGCATGGCGTGAGATATAATTGCCACCCAAAAATCGTACAATCTAACATCGTGAGAGAGGAGGTTGAGAGGGATGGAGAAGCGCGATAGAGAACTCACGGAGGCCCTTAAGAAAACGGGGAACAGCTCCCTCCTGGTCAATTTGATTGCAACGAGGGTACGGCAGTTGTTCAGGGGGGCGAAGCCCCTGCTGGAAAAATGGGATGCGCTTCCCGTCGTTGATATAGCGCTCCGGGAGTTTAATGAGGGTAAGATAGGCTACCGTTCACGGCGCGAAGAATAAAACTCGGCAGGGGAGAGAACAGAGTTGAACCACAGAGGGCACTGAGAAATAATCACTGAGGACACTGCGGGTTACTAAAGCGTGCATCCGTGCCGGCACGCAGGCGTGTTCATTCCCCAGGGGCCCCGTTGGGGCGTGGTTAAAATTAATCTTGGGTTTATTTCTCAGTGACCTCCCCCCAAGGGGCCCCTTCGGGGAGTGCCTTCTCAGTGGGCTCTGTGGTTGCCATTGAGGGAGCAGCACCTATGATCGACGTCAAAAACATAAGCAAAAAATATACCGATACGTTCGCCGTCCATGACATCTCTTTCCATGTAAACAAGGGGGAGATACTTGGTTTCCTCGGCCCGAACGGCGCCGGTAAAACCACGACGATGCGCATACTGACCTGCTTCATGCCGCCCACGTCTGGAACCGCTACCATCGCGGGCTTCGACATCTTTAAGAATTCCCTCGATGTGCGCGGAGTGGTCGGCTATCTGCCCGAAAACGTCCCTATCTATCAGGACATGCGGGTACGCGAATTCCTCGATTACCGGGCGTGTCTAAAGGGCGTTCCGAGGCGATTTCGTAACAAACGCGTACGGGAGGTCACCGAAAAAACGGGGATAGCCGATATCCAGAACCGCATCATCGGACAGCTCTCCAAGGGATACCGCCAGCGCGTGGGTCTTGCGGAGGCGCTTATCAATGACCCGAAGGTGCTCATCCTAGACGAGCCGACGATCGGCCTGGACCCCAATCAGGTCCGACAGGTGCGAGCGCTCATCAGGGAGCTTGGGGGTGAATACACGATCCTTCTCTCCACCCACATCCTGCCCGAGGTCGAGATGACGTGCGGGCGCGTGATCATCATCGACCACGGCAAGATAGTCGCCATGGATACGCCCGGCAACCTCACCCAGCACATGAAGGGTGGGAACAGGCTCAGCCTGGAGGTGCGGGGCCCCGGACAGGACATACAGCGCGCATTGGAGAAGATCCCCGGGATCGTCCACGTCGAACGCCGAGGAAACGGCGTAAGCGCGTTCAGCGTGGAGGTCGAGAAGGGGCGCGACGTCCGCGAAAACATCTTTACGACCGTGGCGCAAAATCAGTGGGTGCTGCGGGAGATGAAATCGGAAGTGGTATCGCTCGAGGACGTGTTCGTGCACATCACCACTCATGAAACCTGATACCAAATACCAAATGACAAATGAATTCTAAATGACCAAATAACAAAACCTCATGGCGTTTTGTCATTTGTCATTTCTTCACGGGAGATTTTACCATGCGCAAGATAGCGCCGCTTTTTGCAAAAGAGCTGACATCGTATTTTTATTCTCCGATTGCCTACGTAGTGCTCGTGGTGTTCCTCGCCTTTAACGGCTTCATTTTCTTTTTGATCATGAGCGCCCTTAACGATCCCCGGATGCCCAGGGAAGGGTCGGCGATGCAGCTCTTCTTCGGCGGGACCATTTTCTTCTATTTACTGTTATCCATCATCGCATCGGTAATCACAATGCGGCTTATTGCGGAAGAGCGGAAAGCTGGCACTATAGAGATGCTCATGACCGCTCCGATCACGGATTGGGACCTCGTGTTATCTAAATTCTTCGGCGCGATGGCATTTTACCTCTTCCTCTGGCTACCCACGCTCTCTTACGTCGCCCTGCTTCGACGCTATTCCGCGGTTGACGTGGGGCCGCTCTGCTCGGGCTATCTCGGGATCGTCGCCTTGGGTGGGATGAGTATCTCGGTGGGACTGTTGTGTTCCGCCCTTACCCGGAACCAGATTATCGCGGCTATATCGAGTTTCGTAATTATCACCGTTCTTTGGACGGTCGGCATCTTCAAATCGTTTGTGGCGGGAACGCTGACACAGGGATTTTTCTCTTACGTAAACATCCTCGACCACTTTTTCGATAGCTTCAGCAAGGGGATCGTTGACACGAGGCCGCTCGTCTATTACTTAAGCAGCACGGTGCTCTGCCTTTTCCTTACGGTTAAGGTTGTCGAATCGAGGAAGTGGCGGTAACTACGGTTGAAGGTTTAAAGTCAAAAAAAGATGCGAGGAGGTTCAGGGTCATGGCATACGATAGAATACCGCGAATACGGAGGACTGCGATAGGGGCCAATGTGACGGCGGTGTGCATCGTGGCGGTCGCGATTTATCTAATGGCTAACTACCTGAGCGCCAGGCACTATAAGAGATTGGACTGGACGGAGAACGAATATTACTCCCTGTCCGATAAGACCGAGAAGGTGCTCAAGGACCTGCAGGTCCCGATCAAGGTATACGTCTTTTCCCAACCGTTCAGTTCCACGTACCGCGACGTACGGGAGCTTTTAAATCGCTACAGCGCCCTCAGCAAAAAATTCGAGGTTGAGTACGTCGATCCCGAGAAAGACCCCGCGCGGGTGCGCTTTCTCCTGAATAAGTTCAAAATATCCGCGCCCAGTCAGGGCAACCTGGTTGTCTTTACCCAGGGGGAGAAAAATAAATACGTCTACGACAAAGACATCGTCGAGATGGATTACAGCGGCATGCGGTCCCGCCAGGCGCCGACCATAAAGGCATTCAAGGGCGAGCAGGCGTTTACGTCGGCCATTCTCAATCTCAGCCAGCAGAAGCAACCGGTGGCGTACATGGCCTCCGGCCATGGCGAGAGGGACGGCGAAGACGCGCAGCAGGCCGGCCTACAACTCTGCAGAACGCTGCTCGAACGGGAAAACCTCAAGGTCGAGAAGGTGGCTCTCTATGAAAAGAAGGCCGTGCCCGCCGACTGCGACCTCCTCATAATCGTCGGCCCCAGGGAGCCGTACATGGACGAAGAGAAAAAGGCGTTGGACGAATATCTCAACAAGGGGGGACGGCTCTTCGTCGCGCTCGATCCACAGGTGAACTCGGGGCTTGAGTCGTTCCTCAAGGAATGGGCCGTCGAGGTCGGGAACAACATCGTGGTGGATCCCGAGTCCGCGCAGCGTCTGCTGTTTTTCAGCGCACTGAATCTCTATGCCGACAACTACGGCGCCCACGAGATCACCAACGACATGAAGGGCAAGGCGACGCTGTACGCCGAGGTGCGCTCGGTAAAACCGCTTACGTCCAATCCCGACCTCAAGGCCGTCACCCTGGTGCAGACCTCGCCGATGGGCTGGGGCGAGAGTAATATGTCGGATGAGACCTTCCGATTCGATGAGGGCCAGGATATGAAGGGGCCGATCTCGTTCGCCGTGGCGGTGGAGGCGAACGCCGAGAAGGCGGGTGATAAGCCGCTTAAAAACATGCGGTTGGTGGTCATCGGGGATTCCGATTTCATCGACAATGCGCAGATCACCAATCTGAGCAATGCCAGCTTCTTCCTCAATATCGTGAATTGGCTCACAAACAGGGAAAAGCTCATCGCGATCGGGCCGAAAATGCCGGAGCAGACGAGGGTGCGCCTCAACGCGGCGCAGATGAACGGCATATTCTGGTTCTCCGTCGTTCTACTCCCCGGCCTCGGCCTCGTTCTCGGCGTCGTGGTCTGGTGGCGGCGGAGGAAGTGAGATTAAGCTATCCCCTTGACTTCGCTCGGGGCAAGCTCGCAATCGAGCTTTGGGATTTGGGATTTGGGATTTTGGATTTAAAAAGCTATCAAGCTATCGAGATTATGAGGTAAAACCTATGAGATTTCGGACGACGCTGTTGCTGTTGATAGTGGCACTCGGAATCGGCGGTTACATCTGGTTTTTCGAGAAGAAGACGATGTCGACGGACGAGCGCGAGGAGAAGGAAAAACTTGTCTTCCTCGTCAAGGCGGACGATATCGACAAGGTCGAGATTGTGCGGGGCGCGGATGACATAGTCTGCGCCAAGGACAAGACCGGCGATTGGCAGATCGAAAAGCCTTTGAAGTATCGGGCGGATAAATCCGTTCTTCGCAGCATTGCGGGCAGGTTTGAGTCCCTGAACAGCGTGCGAATCATCCCGCGCGCCGAGCTCGATGAGAAAAAGCTCGATGAGTTCGGTCTCAAAAGACCGCGCCTGACGGTGCGCTTCAACGCCTCCGGCAAGGGTATGGGGTTGAACGTCGGAAATGAAACCGCCATGGGCAACAACCTATACGCTACGATCGTAGGCAGGAATGATGTGTTTGTCGTCGATAAGAACATCTTCCAAACCCTCAACAAAGAAGTCAAGGACCTCCGCGACAGGGAACTGGCTAATTTTGAAATCGGCGTTCTTCCCAAGGTCCAGATCGTGAAGGGCGGCCAGCGCATGGAGCTCGTACAGGAGTCGGGTGTTTGGAAGCTTGCCTCGCCGGTCCGTGGATTGGCCGACCCCGACAAGGTGAGCGGCATGCTCCGCAAGGTCAGGCGCCTTAGGGTGCGTGATTTTACGAGCGATGCCCCGAAAAATCCGGCCGAGTACGGCCTCGACCAACCGCGTTGTGAGATCGTGTTGGGGGGGGCGAAAGACCGGCCCGCCCAGACACTGCTTTTCGGCAAAGAGGCTGAAAAGGGCGCGATGTTCGCCATGAAGAAAGGGACCAGCACGGTGGTCACCGTCGCGGATGACGTCATGAAGGATCTTTTGCTCCCAGCCCAGGAGCTTCGCGACCAGCAGGTAACGCACCTTGCCCAGGGGAGCATTGAAGAGATCCGGATGAGGAGCGGCGACAAGAAGCTGACTTTGGCAAAGGCCGGCGATAAGTGGGAAATCAGGGAGCCGGAAAAGAAGGAGGCCGATTCAGTCCAGGTGCGGAAGCTCCTCAGCGCGCTGACCGAGCTCAAGGTTGCGGAGTTCGTCGAGGATAAGCCGGTTGATTATGAGCGCTACGGAAAAAAAGAAGCCATGGAGATCGTCTTAAAGCCCAGGAACGGCGAGGCGGAGACGATCGTTGTGGGGAAGAAATTCAACCTCGGCAAGGGCGTTTACGTGAAACGGGCCTCGTCGGAAGAGATCTGTGCGGTCCCCGCCGATTTTCTAAAAGAGTGCCCCTTGGATCCCGGCAGCTACGTGAAGAAACAAGCTACTCCCAAACCCACCTCGCCGCCCTCTCCCACGGCGACAACAGGGAAAAAATGATCGCCGGCGGAGGGCGCGCCGGCATGAAGAGCCGATGCGTCTTTTGGGGGTTAATCTACCCATCCCCACCTGACCTTTTTTGATACAATACATCCCAAATAAGGCCTTTTTATGAACGTCATAATTGTGGGTTGCGGGCGTGTCGGTGCGGAGCTCGCCCTTTTGCTATCCCATGAAGGGGAAAATGTTGCGGTTGTCGATCGAAACAAAGCGTCCTTCCGTAGGCTGGGCGGGACGTTCAACGGACTCTGTGTCGCTGGGAATGGTTTTGACCTTGAAGTGCTCCGCAAGGCGGGCGTGGAATCCGCCGATGCGGTCGTCGTGGTCACTAATGGCGACAATACGAACATCATGGCTTCACAGGTGGCAAAGAAAATTTTCAACGTCCCCAAGGTGATCGCACGAGTATATGATCCGCGGAGGGCCGACATCTACAAGAGGTTGGGCCTCGAGATAATAAGCGGCACCATGCTGCTCGCATCCATGATTCGCGATAAATTGATCGAGAGCCGTTTTTCGGGTTTCTTCGTTGAAACCAGAGGGATGGGAATCATGGAGATCAACGTAACCGATGATTTCGCGGGAAAAACGGTGTCCGAGCTGAACAGACCCGGTGAATTCCTGATTGCGACGATCATAAAAAAAGACAACCCTGTCATCCCTTCCCCCCTGACCCCGGTTGAGCTGGGTGACGTCCTCATCGGTATCGTGCGGACCGAGAGTGTGAAGAAGATCAAAAGCATGTTCAAGATGGAGGACTGAATGTTCGTCATCATATGCGGCGCTGGGCGAGTCGGCTCTTCTCTCGCGAAGCGCCTCGTGGGCGAGAAGCACAAGGTGGTTGTCGTCGATAGAGATACCGCTAACTGCGAAAGCGTTGCGGAAGAGATGGAAGACGTAATCATCATCCATGGGGATGCCTGCGAGCCAAAGTACCTTGAGGAGGCCAACGCGGAAAAAGCGGACGTCGTCGTCGCTGTGACCAATGACGATGAGGACAATCTTGTTATCTGCCAGCTAGCGAAACTTTATTTTTCGGTCCCCCGAACGGTCGCCAGGGTGAACGACCCGAGAAACCAGGAGGCGTTTGCGAAGCTCGGCGTGGACGTCCCAATAGATGCAACCACGATAATCTCCCAGGCCCTCAATCAGGAGGTAAGCCTCGAGGAGTTGAGCACTTTGCTAAAATTGAAACAGGGGAAGATCTCCGTGGTGCACGGAAAGATATCCGAAGAGTCCCCTCTCTTGCGGCATCCCCTCAAGGAGATCGCACTTCCCTCGGGATGCATCATCGCATCCGTATTGAGGAGGGAAGACGTCATCGTTCCCAATGGGGAAACGGTTTTAGAAAACGGCGATGACATCCTCGCAATCACCACTCCCGAGAACGAGCGGGAATTTTACCGGCTTCTCAGGGGCGCATAAGCTCCCATGCAAAAAATCAAGCACATCATCACGCACGTCCACCTCTCGTTTTGGGGGATTATTGTTGAGCTGTCTTACGTGATCCTCCTTATTGCCTTGATGTACTGTATCACCATGCTCTTCAGGCTGTTCCTCTAAATACTACTAATATGATATCGAAACCATACCTCGCTGATTTTAAACTGATCAGTCAGCATACGGGTAAAATCCTCTGCGGCATTTCGTTTCTCCACTGGATCCCGCTGGCGACCTCGCTGGCCTTCAAGGAATGGGCCGTGGTTCCCGATTATATTATCGGATTCAATGCATGCTTCATTACGGGGATGGCATTCCTGACCTTCGGTTATGGGGTCACGGCGCAGCTCAGGTGGATTCATTCAATGGTCATCGCGGCGTTTTCATGGTCTCTCGCAACCCTCTTATGCGCCATCCCGCACTACCTCAGCGGTCATTTTGCATCGTACCTCGATTGCATCTTCGATGTGATGAGCGGCTTCACCACCACGGGATTGGTGCTTATTTACGACCTGGATCATGTATCTCAGGGTCTGAACATGTGGCGCCATCTCCTGACGTATGTCGGGGGGCAGGGGATGATCGTACTCGTGCTCACCTTCCTCGTAAAAGGAACGGCAGGGGCGTATATGATGTTCGTGGGGGAGGGCAAGGACGAGCGGCTCCTTCCGAACGTGATTCATACCAGTCGGGCCATCTGGCTCATCAGTACGATTTATCTTGTCGTGGGGACCGCGGTTTTATTTTTTGTGCTCTCCGCGGAAGGCGTTACGTTTCCAAATTCGCTTCTGCACGCCCTCTGGCTCTTCATGGGCGCATGGAGCACGGGAGGGTTCGCTCCGCAATCACAAAACGTTCTGTACTATCATAGCTGGCCCGTGGAGATGGTAACGCTTATCATTATGATTTTGGGTTCATTCAATTTTATTTTGCACTATGCGGTCTGGACCGGCAACCCAAGGGAGATATTAAAGAATATAGAGATACGCTCTTTTACGATTACGATGCTCCTCACGTTTGCGCTTTGTGCATGGGCCATCGTCAAATCAGGCGTGTATGGCGATGCGGTGACGGTATTCAGACGGGTTTCCTACCTCGTCGCGTCGGGGCATACCACGACGGGCAATATGCAGGTATACGCCACCCAGATCATACAGGATTGGGGTGAACCGGCGGCGCTTGCCCTCATCGTCGCCATGTCGATCGGCGCCAGCGCCTGTTCAACGGCGGGGGGTATAAAGGGATTGCGGATGGGGATCTTCGCAAAGGGACTTTACCGGGAAATAAAGAAAATTATCTTGTCCGAAGATTCTTGCTTTGTCACACAATTCCATCATGTAAAAGACATCATACTGACCGAACAACACATAAAAATGGCCGCCCTCATCATTATATGTTATCTCGCGCTGTACCTGGGTGGGGGCATTTTTGGATCCGCATGTGGATATCCTTTTATCGACTCATTGTTTGAATCGGTTTCGGCGGGAAGCAACACCGGACTCTCGTGCGGGCTCTTAGCCCAGGGGATACCCGCAGCGCTCAAATGCTACTACATATTTGCCATGTGGGCCGGGCGGTTGGAGTTCATCTCGCTGTTCGGGTTAATTGCATTCGGCGTTTCCATGTTCAGGGGGAAGTAATGCGATGAGTGCGATAGGGCGCGTGGGAATTCTTATGCTCATTCTGATGGCCGCATCCAGCAACCCTGTCCATGCATTCACCGATCCCATCCCCGTCGGCGCGTTGGTGAAAGACGGGAAAAAATACGACGGCAGGGAGGTGGCGATCGAGGGGGAGGCTATCGGCGATATCATGAGGAGGGGGGGCATTGCGTGGGTGAATGTGCTTTCAAGCGATGGGACGGCGATCGGCGTTGTCATGCAGCCGGCCCAGATGCGGGATATCAGCATAATGGGAAATTATTCTCATCGCGGCGACCAGCTTCTCATCAGGGGTGTGATGTACCGCTTCGCCCCCATGCTTCAGGGAGAAACGTGTATTATTGCCCGCGAGGTGACCGTGCTTAAAAGCGGGTATCCGATCGCCCATCGCCTCTCCACGGCCAAGAAAGCACTCGCTCTTTTTCTCACGGCATGTTGTGTTATGTGCGCCCTTTTATATAAAATATATGAACGGCAAGGTTTGGCAGTTCAAAATAAGGAGGGATTATGAATAAGGCGCTGGTTTTAGTCGCCCTCATCATCGGGGCGATAGTGGTGAAGTTTGCCTTCGCCGATACGAAGCAGCCTGATCTGACGGATATCGCAAAACAGCTCGACCAACTCAATGCCAAGCTGGACGCCGTCGTTCAGGCGCAGGCCAGGCTCGATACGATCATCTCCAAGCAGGACCAGATGATGGAAATGCTGCGCATGAGGCGCATGCACACATAGATGCGCGATTGCAGCCATGCCCTATACCGGATATAGATATCGCGACGACTTCGTTCAATTCTCGTTCGGGCCGTCTCTCAGCCCCGCCGTGAAGCGGCTGATTGCCGCGACCGTCGTCTGCTTTGTCGTACAGGCTATCGGTGGTCGAGGAGTGGACCGTACTTTCGCCCTCGTCCCAGCGCTGGCCGTATCGCATTTCTACGTCTGGCAATTCGCAACCTATATTTTCCTCCATGCTAATCTCATCCATCTCATCTTCAACATGTTCGTCCTCTGGATGTTCGGCCCTGAGGTCGAATCCGTTCTCGGGACGAGGCGCTTCACCCGTTTCTATTTCATCTGCGGCATCGGCGCCGCCCTTTGCTCCGTGCTCTTCTATCCACCGTACACGCTTATCATGGGCGCCTCCGGCGCGATCTTCGGCCTCATGGTGGCATTCGGCATGCTCTTCCCCGAAAGGGTGATCACGCTCCTTCTCTTTTTTGTACTGCCGGTGAACATGAAAGCGAAGCACTTGGTGCTTGTTTTCGCGGGGATCGAGCTGCTCTTCGTGATCTCGAACGTGCGCGGCGATTTTGTGGCGCACTTCGCCCATCTCGGCGGCGCCCTCTGCGGCTATCTTTACATGATCTGGTGGAAGAGGGGAGGGGGAAGGTATTGGGCGTGAAAGCTCTCCCTGGATTTATTATGAATGGCTCCGGTAGTTTTTCTCCCATGTGGACGCGTCCCATCCATTCCGAAACGGAGAATGGGAGAATCGGAGAGTCGGCGATTATCGTTATGTCGCCCCTTCTCCCACTCTCCGTCTCGCGCTCTGTGATATCCGCCTCGGTTTGTGGACAGCTCAGGCCAAGAAGCCTACGGGAGGAGATTAGATGATCCAGGGGATACATTGGCTGGGGCACGCAAGCTTCAGGCTAGAGGGTGAGAAGGTCGTATATATCGACCCCTTTAGGATAACGGCTGGGCCTCCCGCGGACATCATCCTTATTTCTCACGTCCATTACGACCACTGTTCGCCGTCGTCCATAGAGCGGATTCGCACCGCGGATACCGTGATAGTGACCAACGTGGAGTGCGCGAAGAAGTTCAAGGGGGATGTCAGGATCATTGCGCCGGGGCAATCGATCGCCGTCGGCGGGGTCGCAATCGATGGCGTCGCCGCGTACAATACGAACAAACCGTCCCATCCGCGCGGCGATGGGGGCTTAGGGTTCGTCATAACCCTTGGCGGGCGAAAAATCTATTACGCCGGAGATACCGATCTGATCCCCGAGATGGCCGCCGTCAAGGCCGATGTAGCGTTGCTTCCCGTGAGCGGCACGTATGTGATGAGCGCCGACGAGGCGGCCCAGGCGGTTAAGAGAATAAAACCCGCGGTGGCGATTCCGATGCATTACGGAACCATCGGGGGCTCAAGAAGCGACGCGGCGCGTTTCAAACAGCTTGTGGGAAGTCCGGTAGAGATACTGGAGAGGGAGGCATAAAAGAAATCCCAAATTCCCCAAATCCCAAATCCCAAAGTAGGCAGTGAGCTGTAGGTTATAAGCTTACGGCTTATACAGCTTACAACTTCTCATGAATAATGAATAAGAGTGTTCCGCCATGCGCGCAAAGCTCATATTAAATCCAACGTCGAGGCGCGCCGTGAGCGCAGCACGGCTAAAAAAAATAGAGCGTGCGCTCACGGAGAAGGGGTTTTCCCTGGAAACGTGCGCCGTGGTAAAGCCGGGCGGGGCGCGGGAGCAAGCCGCCCTGGCGAGGGACGAATCCTTCCAGATGGTGATCTGCGCCGGCGGGGACGGAACGATACATGAGGTGATAAACGGGATTGCCGGTTCCGACCTCGTTCTCGGGATACTTCCCATGGGGACCGGCAACGTGCTCGCCTGGGAGATGAATATCCCGTTCGACCTTCAAAAGGCTTGCGAGGTGCTAGCAAGCGGGAGGGTCAGGACGATCGATCTCGGCCTGACGTCGGTGGGGAGCTATTTTTCCTGCATGGCGGGGGTAGGCCTTGATGCGCAGGTGGTGAGGGAAGTCGATCCCACCGTGAAGGGATTCCTGGGGATAATTGCGTATCCGCTAACCGCGGTGCGCACGGTGCTCCGCTATGGCCTTCCCGAGCTCGCCATTAACATCGATGGCAAAGAGCCGCCGCTCACCGGTTATTCGGTCGTGATCTGTAATTCCCGCCACTATGGCGGCAGATTCATGCTTTGCCCGAATGCGGTCGTTGACGATGGCTGGCTCGACGTCTGCATACTTCAAGAACACCATGCCTCCGCGATCATCCGGTCCGGAGTATCCGTGGTTCTGAATCAGCATGAGTCCGTGGAAGGCCTCGCGTTTCACCGGGGCCGGTCTGTCCACGTGAGTTCCAACCGCAAGGTGCTGGTGCAGTCGGACGGCGATATCATCGGGACGACTCCCATCGGCTTCTCGATAGCCCCCAAGGCGCTAAGGGTCATGGCGCCGGCTTGAGACGGTTTTAAACCACAGAGGGCACAGAGAAAATGTCACTGAGGACATGGAGATTCACTACGGCAAGAACAGTTTCCGGTTTCTGGAATAACATGAATAATCCAGGTTAAAAGTTTCCTTTTTTCACAAAGAGTAAAAGAGAAAAAATCCCGGTTTCTTAACCTGATCTATTCATCAACCTTGCTCGGTTGATGAAGATCTTACCGTGGCGCAAGTAGTTATGCAAAACTGCCAGGTTAATCTCTCTTGCCTTCTTTTACTCTTTGTAAAACAACTGCCTCGTTTCCTCCCCCGTCCCGCCCCGTCCCGTCCCGTCCCGAAGGGATCCCGTTGGGAAAGGGATCCCGTTGGGAAAGGGGCCCCTTGGGGGTGTGCCTTCTCAGAGGTCCCTGTGGTTCCCGTTGAATGAACCCGAAATACATTGACCGCGCCCCCGTGGGTGATGGTAATATAGCGACGAACGGGGGATGAGAAATGGCTCGGGAACTAGTAATGATCATGGCGGGGGGAAAGGGGGAAAGGCTGCATCCCCTCACGCGCGACAGGGCAAAACCGGCGGTGCCGTTCGGCGGAATATACCGCATCATCGACTTCGCCCTGAGCAACTTCATCAATTCAGGCTTTTACCGCATCAAGGTCCTCACGCAATTCAAGTCGGACTCCCTCAACCGGCACCTCGCCCGCGGTTTCAGTCTCTCTCCCATGCTGGGACACTACGTCGATCCAGTCCCCGCGCAGATGCGCACGGGGGAGAGCTGGTACAAGGGGACCGCCGACGCGATTTATCAGAACCTGAACCTCATCTCCGACGAGCACCCCACGCACGTGCTGGTCTTTGGCGCGGACCATATCTATCGCATGGACGTGCGCCAGATGCTCCAGTATCACAGGGAGAAGGAGGCGGACCTGACCATCGCAGCCATCCCGCGTCCCGTACCGGAGGCGAGGGCCTTCGGGGTGCTACAGGTGGATAGGCTAGGGCGCGTCATAAATTTCCATGAGAAGGCGCAGGACCCGAAAGAGATGCCCGGGCGTCCGGGGTGGTGTCTCGTTTCAATGGGGAATTACATTTTTAATGCGAACAAGCTCATCGAGGTATTGAAGAAAGACGCCAGGCTATCCACCGGGCATGATTTCGGAAGGGACATCATCCCGTCGATTTTTAAAACGCACTCGGTGTTCGCGTACGATTTCAGCACGAACCGCGTCCCCGGAGCGGAAGAAAAAGAGATCGGCTACTGGAGGGACGTCGGCTCGCTGGAGGCGTATTACGAAGCGAACATGGATCTCATATCCGTCTCCCCCCAGCTAAACCTCTATAATTTCGACTGGCCGCTCCATACCTCTTACAACCAGTACCCTCCCGCCAAATTCGTATTCGCGAATGAGGCCGAGAGGCGGGTTGGGCGCGCCACCGATTCCCTCGTATCGGAGGGGTGCATCATCAGCGGCGGGCGCGTGAGCCGTTCCATTCTGGGCCCGGGTGTGCGTGTCAACAGCTTCAGCGACGTCGCCGACTCGATTCTCATGAAGGGCGTCGAGATCGGGCGTTACGCAAAGGTGAAACGGGCCATCATCGACAGCGAGGTCATCGTCCCACCCCGTGAGACGATAGGATATAATCTCGAAGAAGACCGTAAAAAGCATTACGTATCTCCGTCCGGGATTGTGGTGATTCCAAAACCGTTGTCCAGTGACCTCCTGGCGTGATGCCGCCTGGCAACCACGGATTAACGATTATGGCAGCGCGAAAACTCAGCATTGTGATGGCATCTCCGGAAGCGGTGCCGTTTGCCAAGACCGGCGGTCTCGCCGATGTGGCGGGCGCGCTCCCTCAAGCGCTAGGCGCCCTCGGCCACGACGTACGCCTGATCATTCCATATTACGGATGCATCAAGAAGGCCGGGCTCCCTGTTGCCGATACGGGCGTGAGCATATCGGTGCCGATATCGAACAGGGCGGAATCGGCGCGGATTTTTCAGAGCGGTTTGGGGAGTGGGAATGCGGTATACCTCGTCGAGAAAGACGCCTATTACGACCGCCCTGAACTCTACGGCGCAGCCGATGGCGACTATCCCGACAACGCCGAGCGTTTTTGTTTTTTCTCGAAGGCGGTGATTGCGGCAACGAAGCGGTTGGGGCTGAAGCCCGACGTCATCCACTGCCATGACTGGCAGACCGGTCTTGTGAGCCCCCTCTTCACGCTGTTCGAAAAAAGCGGCTTCGAGGATACCGTAACGGTTTTTACCATACACAACCTCGCTTATCAGGGGCTCTTCTGGCATTATGACATGCACCTCACGGGCCTCCCGTGGAGCGAGTTCACTCCGGAAGGGATCGAATTCTACGGCAAAATAAATCTCCTCAAGGCGGGGATCGTCTACTCGGATGCGATCACCACCGTGAGCCGCCGCTACAGCGAAGAGATCCAAACAAAAGAGTTCGGCTACGGCATGGAGGGAGTCCTCGCGAAGCGCCGGTCGGCGCTCTACGGCATCCTGAACGGCGCCGATTATACCCAATGGAATCCGGAAACCGACCCTTTCATCGCGGAGAACTACGGTCCGCACAACCTGGAGGGGAAGCAACGCTGCAAGGAGGACCTGCTGGCCCGTTACGGATTGACGATAGGGCCGGAGGTTCCGCTCATCGGAATGGTGGGGAGAATGGCCGATCAGAAGGGATATGATCTAATCGCCGGAGCGTTAAAGCCTCTCATGGCTATGGGGGCCGGGCTGGTCATTCTCGGCAAGGGAGAGGAGAAGTATCACCAACTGTTCGGGCGGCTTGCGGCCGCAAATAAGGACCGGCTGGGGGTGCAGATAGCTTTCGATGACGCCTTGGCGCACAAGATAGAAGCGGGGGCCGACTTTTTTCTCATGCCCTCCCGGTACGAACCTTGCGGCCTGAACCAGATTTACAGCCTGCGCTACGGGACGGCGCCGATCGTGAGGGCCACCGGGGGCCTTGACGACACCGTGAGCTCGTACGACGTGAAGACGCTCACGGGCAACGGATTCAAATTCGACCGCTATTCTACTGATGCCTTGCTGGAAAAGGTGCGGGAGGCGCTTGCCGTTTACGGACGCCGGCCGCATTGGCAAAAGATACGTGAGAATGCGATGGCATGCGACTTTTCATGGGCCAGGTCCGCCCGAGAGTATGAACGGATGTATTTGACAACGCTGGATCGCGCCGGCGGTGAGCGGGAGAGGTGACGCGGCGTCATGACGGCCGGCGGCGATTGAGAAAAGAGGAGGATGTCGTGCCTGAGTTGAGAAAGGATCCCATCCTGGGACGATGGGTCATTATATCTACCGAGAGGGCGCAGCGCCCCAGGGATTTTTACACCTGTCCGGATAAGCCCGATCCGAAGGGATGCCCCTTTTGCGAGGGGAGGGAGGATATGACCCCCCCCGAGATCTTCGCGTTCCGCAGCCCCCAGTCGCGGCCGAACTCGCCCGGCTGGGAGGTGCGCGTCATCCCTAATAAATATCCGGCGCTCCGCATTGAAGGGGAGATGGGAAAAGAGGGTCGTGGGGTATACGACATGATGAACGGCATAGGCGCCCACGAGGTGATCATCGAAACCCCCGACCACCACAAGTGCCTGGAGATGCACACGCGGGAATCGCT
>CAYWRA010000044.1:0-20184 GCA_964460305.1 uncultured bacterium | reverse complement strand
ATTCCTTGCCGACACGGTAAAGGCGATGAGGCGCATGAGGACGATCCGCCCCGCCATGGGCATCGATTTTGAGTTCCTCTCGAAGTACAGTTTACTCTTTATGTATTTCTCTGGCATCCCGAGGAGAATTGGTTTTTATCTTCCGAAGATGTATAGGGGGAATCGTCTGCTCACCGACCGTGTGTTTTACAGCATGTACAGTCACGTTGCGCAATCCTTCATGGAGCTCACCAGGGTTCTTGGAATGAGTGAAGAGAAGCCGGAGAACTCTATCGAGCCATCCCGGCTGGAGGTGAGAGATGAATGGATGCGCAGCGTTGACGGAAAGTTGGAGAAGGCATTTGGAAAACGGCGTGATCGTCTGGTGGCAATCAACCCAAACGCCGGGGAGATCGGTTCCGAGAGGAGGCGCTGGCCGGCCGCTAGTTTCGTTGAGTTGGTGAGTGGATTGAGCAGGAAGCATGAAAACGTTGGTTTTGTGTTTACCGGGAGTGGCGACGAAGCCGCTTATGTGGAGGGAATGATACGTGCAATCGACAGCCCGAACGTCGTCAGTTTAGCCGGCCGATTGACGCTCATGGAACTGGTGGCGCTGCTCAAGAAGAGCGCCCTTGTCATCACGAATGACAGCGGCCCCCTCCACGTCGCCGCGGCGGCCGGAACGAAGACCATCTCATTTTTCGGCCCCGAGACCCCCCTTATCTATAGTCCGCTGGGCGAAGGCCACGTCGTGTTTTACAAGGGCATTTATTGCAGCCCCTGCCACAATATGTTCAATGCAAAGAACTACCATTGCCCTTTCGATAATAGGTGCCTGAGAGAGATAGCGGTTAGAGAGGTATTCGAGGCAGCGGACCGTGAAATAGAACTCATGGCGAAATCCGCTGTCCATGGCGGAAGGATATGAAAAAGAGAGTCCTGCTTCTGCATCCGCCGTGGAAGCGCGACTGCAATCGCGGATACTACTGCAGTGCGACCACCAAGTCGGCATACCTGTTTCCCCCCCTCGATCTGCTCTTCATGAGCGGCGTAGTGCGGGATGCGGGAAATGCCGTCCTCTTCATCGACTGCATTGCGGATAAGATAGATGCGCCACGCGCCATCGAACAGATCGAAGTACTTCGCCCTGACTGCGTGGTGGCCCTCTGCGGCATTGTTTCGTGGGATACGGACAAGACGTTTCTTCGAAGCCTCAAGGAAAGCTGTGGTATGCCGATTGTAGTGTCCGGAGACGTATTCCTCGGCGTTCACGAAAAGATAATGGGAGAGGAAGACTGGATCGACGGCATCCTTTTTGATTTCACAAATCGGGATATTGTGAATTACCTCGGTGGAAACGATCAAGCAATCGTGAACATGGCATTCAAAAGGGGGGATACCGTTTATAATTACCGGGGGAGAGAAGCCACGCGCGAGGCAACGTTCTCTCTGCCCGTCCCCATGCACGATCTTTTCAAGGGCAAACGCTATAGGAATCCGTTTAGCAGAAGCGCTCCTCTGACGTCGGTGCTTACCAGTTTCGGATGTCCATTTCATTGTTACTTTTGTGTGGCAGATAAGATCCCTTTCAAGCACCGCGTTGCAGAAGATGTGGCGAGGGAGCTGGATTATGTAAAGAGCCTGGACATTCCGGAAATCCTGTTTTTCGATTTTACTTTTGGCGTCCCCCGGGAAGAGCGCAAGAGACTGTGCGCGATGATGATTGAGAGGAAATACGGATTCCACTGGTCCTGTTATTCGAGGGTTGATTGCGTGGATGACGAGATGCTCGGCCTTTTTAAGCGTGCGGGATGCCACACGATCATGTTCGGCGTGGAATCGGGCGATGATGAAATCCTGCATAGATACCGAAAGGGAATTACACGGAGAAAGATTCGAGAGACATTTGCGCTCTGCCGGAGCAAGGGGATCGACACGGTGGGGACCTTTATTCTCGGGGGGATCTTCGATACATTGGAATCGTCTCGAGAGACAATTCGATTCGCGAGGGAGTCAGGATGTGACTTTGCGTCGTTCAACATTGCCGTCCCGAGACCGTACACGGAATTCAGGGCGGAAGCAATCAAAGCCGGGATTATCAGGGAGAGCGATCTGAACATGGATCATTCGGGCGGCCGTATCAGTTTTGGTTCAACATGTCTCTCATCAGTAGAGATAGCGCGGCTTAAACGCGCCGCGGTAGTGCGCTTTTACCTTAGACCGCGGTATCTGCTTCAGAGGATAGCCGGAATAACCACATGGCATCAGTTTGCAGAACTGCTGAGTAATGGGATTGATCTGGTGAGGAATATCCTTACCCATTAATTCCCGCAATGACGGGTGGAAGACGATGATCAGGAATAGCACGCTTTCGATAGTTATCCCCTGTTACAACGAGCGGCATGGAATCGCCATGCTATTGCAGCACGTGCACCATGAGGTGGATGAGGTGCTCGTTGTGGATAATAACTCTACTGATGGCTCTGGTGATATTGCGAGGGCGCATGGCGCGAGAGTGGTGTTCGAGGCGAGAAAAGGCTACGGGAGGGCCTACAAAACCGGACTGGCGCACGCGCGTGGTGACATCATCGGAACCATGGATGGGGATGGAAGTTACCAGATCGAGGATATTGTAAAACTCGCCGGATTGCTGGTGGAGAACGAGCTTGATTTTATTTCAGGCAGCCGCTTCCCGCTCCGTGACTGGAAATCGATGCATATGAAAAATTATCTCGGAAATATAATCCTGACCTCGGCGGCGGCCATACTCTTTGGTCTAAAAATCAACGATTCTCAATCGGGCATGTGGGTGTTCAGGCGGAGCGTGCTGGACCTTGTGTCTCCCGCGAGCGACGGCATGGCCTTCTCGGAAGAAATCAAGATCGGCACTTTTCTCAATCCCGGGTTTAAATGCGCTGAAATCCCCATCGGATACTTTACAAGGACAGGCAGTGTCAAACTCCATGCCTGGAGGGACGGATGGAAGAACCTGAAGTCCCTGATCGTGTGGAGATTGCGTAAGAGATACAAGGTTGCAAGATGAAAGCTCTCCTCGCAGTACTCCCGATAGAGAAGGGGCATTACGGCGTGCAGACGGACGCCGCCCTCGCCAGATGCGCCAGCATTACCTCAAAGGCAAACTACGCGCTTCCGCCGCTCGGGCTCATGTACATAGGCTCGCTGCTTAGAAGCAGATCCGACTGCAGTGTGGATCTGGTTGACTGTGTGGTATCTCGAATGGGAGAGGAGCGTTTCCTTGGTTATCTCAAGGAAACGATACCCGATCTCTTGTTATTCGCCACCGGCACATCGACCCTCGAGTACGATTGCGGTCTTCTCCAGAAAGCCAAACTGTTTCTCCCGCGGCTCCGGCTGGTGGCCGTCGGCGCCCACGTCAGTTATCTTGCCGAAGATGTACTCACGCAATCGTGCATCGACTATGCTGTCAGGGGCGAACCCGAACTCACCGTCGCGGAGCTGGTCGAAGTCATGAACTCGTCGAAAGACCTCGGAGCGATCCTGGGCCTTGCCTATAAAGAGGGAGGAAGCGTCAGGGTGAATCCGCCGCGCCGGTTACTTGATGATATCGATTCCCTGCCCTTCCCCGCGCGTGATCTGACGGCGAGGTACGGATATTCGATACCATTTGCGAGAACGGATAATTTTACGATCATGATTACCTCGAGGGGCTGTCCCTACCCGTGCGTATTCTGTGCGACGCGCCTGTACAATGGGAATAAGTGCCGTATGCGATCGGCAGCCAATGTGGTCGCTGAGATCGAGCAAATCGTAAATAGATACGGCATACGCGATGTGGGATTCTGGGATGATACATTCACCCTGAAGAGATCCCGGGTGATGGATATATGCAATCTTATGCTGGAGAAGAGGATAGACGCAGGCTGGATCTGCCTCTCGCGGGTGGATACGGTTGACGGCGAGTTGCTGCGCCTGATGAAGAGAGCGGGCTGCTACCAGATCCAGTACGGAGTCGAGTCCGGCGCCCAGGCAATACTCGATGGACTTAAGAAGGGGATCACGGTCGAGCAGGCCGTGAAGGCCTTCGATGAGACGAGGATGTGCGGCATTGAGACAGCCGCATTCTTCATGCTCGGATGCCCCGCGGAGACGGTTGACTCGATGGAAAAGACAATTTCTCTTGCGAAGAGGTTGAAAGCGGATTATGCCTCCTTTAATATCGCAACCCCATATCCTGGTACCGAACTCTACCAGAAAGAGAGAGATCGTATTACAGTGGGATGGCGCGGATTCGACGCGTTCCATCCTTCATCCGAGGGCACACTTCCGCACAAAATTATAGAAAAGCACCTTCGCAAGGCGTATCTCAGATTCTATTTCAGGCCAGCCTACATTCTCCGCAGGCTTTGCCGGCGGGGGGGGCTCGGAAGGATCTGGCGAGATATCCGCGTTGCGTGCGGACTCCTCTCTAAATTTGGAAGGCCTGTGGCATAGATGAGATCCTCCCATGAAAATTAAAATAAATTTGCCAGGCCTCAAGGAGAGGAGTATCGCCGTCGGCGGATTCGAAATTACCGCATCGCTCTTTTTTATTTCCTTTGCAATGGGCAAAGCGGCGTGTCTGGGAGAAAAGCGATTCGCCATAGGTATCATCTCGGGTGTTGTTGTGACGTATCTTCTTCTATATTCAGTGGTACGGCGGGTGCTGCTCAGCCGAACTGGGGCTTTCATCATTTGTTACATATTCGTTGCAGCCTGTATCTGGGGCAGATTCACCCTGTCGGTGAGCTCATACATTTGGCATGACGATGCGCCCATGCTTTATTCCTTCACGCGGCAGGGGTTTGATATGCTGCGCCAGGGGGGCGCATTCGGATGGAATTCATCCCTCCTTGGAGGGTACCCCGCGTTCCTGGACAAACAGTACAATCTTTCGATGGCGGCATGGCCGTTCATGTGTGTGTTCGGGGACCTGACAGGATTCAACATATTCATATTCTCTGCGATTTCCATTTTTCCGATCCTCGCCTACTGTTGCACCAAAGCATGGTTTCCGGGGGAGCGGACCGTCCACGCCTTGAGCATCTATTTCTCCTGTATGTGGCTCAACATCTTCTTCGGCCGCTTTATCAATAATTGTTCCTTCAATAGCATGGTGGGGCTCGATTGTTATGTCCTTGTTCTCTTATTTATTAAGAGATTTGCAGATCGGGGAAAACTCTCGGCCTTTTTCCTTGCGCTGGTCATAGCGCTCACCTGCTATGCCCACCTCAGCTTCTTTGTGCTCGCTGGCGCCACATTCCTCTTCATTGTCGCGATAATTCCTGCTAGGGGAAGAAATATATGGCGAGCGGGGGGGGTGCTTCTTGTGGCGTTTATGGCAACGCTTCCGTATGTATGGCCATTCCTTAATTACAGGAGTTATTTTATCGAGGATGTGCAACATTTTGCGCCCCATATAGTGCACTTCTCTTTCCCATTGCTTGTTCAGTCGGTTATAGACGCCGCTGGGAGGGATTTATTCTCGGATTTCTGGGGGGGGCTATATTTCCTGCCATTAGCATGCTGGATGTTCATCAAATGTCGTTTCCGGGGATTGCGCATATTACTCTGCGCGTATTTCCTGCTTACCGTGTTTGTGAATACCGGGATGAAATTTACTGATCAGGCTTTCGCGAGGATGATCTATGGGTTTTCCATTTATTGGGTGATGTTCCTTTCACCCATCGGCAGCGAGGAGTGGTGCGACTCGATATCTTTCAGGTCAATGGTTTGCGGGGGGCTGTTTTTCGTGATCTTCGCGACAGTCTGGATAGACAGACCGGCATTTCTTACCTGGACCACGCCGCGCGCCAGGAACATTGCCAGCTACAACCCGGCGCTGATTCAGAAAATCACCACGCTCACTGGCAATCTAATTCTCTTGGAGAATCAGGGAGGGCTGAATCATGCAACCGAAACCTCGTTGGGGAAGGAAAGTGAAAGATGGTCCGATGACGTCCATCTGGTGGGCGTTGTCGCATTGGAAACAGGAAAGAATATTTTCGCTGCGGATATAGATGGATTCCCCCCCAGCGTGTTTAGAACCAATACGATAACCAGTGGGACCTATAAGGGGAGGTTCTTATCCGAGCATCCCGCTGCGGAGATCAGCGCGCTGCTTAAAAACTGGGGGATTAAATATTTGGTTTTATGGAGCAACGAGGCGAGGGATTACTTCAAATCGCAACAGGGAAACTATAAACTTGTGTGGAGGATAGATCCAACGGAGCTGCAAAAGGCAGGTTTTGAGCCGGTGCCATGGGAAATATATGAATTTGCCAATGCCGATCCCAGGAGTGTGGTGATCTCCCCCGGTTCTGGATTAGTAGAGACCAAGGATTACTTCACAAAGATCCTGCGTTTGTACGGGGTACAGCGGGGGGCCAAAGTGATTATCCGGACAAACTATTTTCCTGCGTGGCGGGCATTTTGGGGAAATCACGAAATTAAGCTGATCAATGAAGGCGGGCAATTGGCATTGCTATGCCCGTCCGACGGAGACCAGGTTGTCTATTTGCATTTCCCTAAATATAAGTCTCTCACAGTACTGGCATTTCTAGCATTACTGTTATGCCTTCCCCTGTCACTGCGTGGATATCTGTAGAGGGACTGCATTTTTGGAGAAAAGAACAATGAAGGGAAAGTATTTCAGGTCGGCAATCTTTTGTATCTTGTTGATCTACTGCATCATTGCAGTGGCGAGGATGTTTTTTCATCAAAATGAATATCAGTGGGATTTTAAGATTTATTACTATGCCGCAAAAGTGTATGCGGAGGCCTTAAATCCCTACGACACCGCTGTAGTGTCTCACTCTGCGGGAGAGGCGCTCAATTCATATAACCAACCGCCGTTTACTCTCTTTATCTTCATGCCCTTTTCCCTGTTGAGTTATAGCACCGCATATTGTTGTTTCCTGTTTTTGAAGTGCATTATGGTGGGGGGGCTTCTCTATGTGTGGAGGACGTATTTTCTGGATAAAGAAATCGATACTATGTTTTGCCTCATCTTGTTATTTGGATTCAGGAGTGCTCTCTATTTGGATATTCGAGCCGGCAACATCAACATGCTTGAACAACTTGCGGTGTGGCTTGCGTTCCTATGTTACTTGCGGCGCAGGCTTGTTCCTTTCTGTGTTTTGATCATTGGCGGGGCGACTCTTAAAATTCTGACTGTAGTGTTCCTGGGCCTTTTATTGATTTCAAAGGACGGTAAAAAGTACAAGTATCTCTTTATTTCGCTCTTGATCCTTGTGATGATCTTTATCATATCCTATATGGCAGATCCTTACATGTTTAATTCTTTTGTGAGCAATGCGTTCACGAAGATGCAGGATGAACGGGGATTGCACCAGCCTTCAACTCTCGCTTTGCTAAGAGACGGTATCAAGGTGCTCCACCCAGGCATCGGTCTTCAGGCACTCACTACAGCGAGCACGGTACTCTACGCTATGGTATGCATTGTTGTTTTGGTCATGACCTCGCGCGCCTTGAATATACTTATGTCGGGTAGATTTCGGGATGGAGACAAGGTGATGATATTTTTAGCGTGTTTTGCGTATGCGCTTGTCATGCCCCGCTTTAAGGATTACTATTACATCCAGTTGCTTGTGCCAACCTATTATATAATCAGATACGCGCGATCTGTAAAATCGTATATTCCTTTTTTTGTCCTGGTGATTCTATTCTCAATCCTCTCGCCTGAAAGCCCGTTGCCTGGGTTTAAGAGGCTTAATAATTTGATGACGTTGTTTTGGGAGTATTATCCTTTGGCGCTTGCATTCGGAGGATGGCTTCTGTATCTGTATGAAATTGATTCGACCGCGCGGGAAAAGCCGGAGAATAGCGTGCTGTAGATTAACGTGCGTTCATAACTTCTCTATGCGGGTGGAGAATACACTATGTATGCATTGCAGCCATAAAGGATCGAGATGTGCAACAACCTGTTCCACCAGCGGAGATCACTATGGGACGGCTCGCCCGTCTGCTAGTCGGCCAATGTATCGGTAGTGCCGGAATAGATTATCGAGTCCCTTCCGGTATCCTTCGGTGCAATGCGAGGCTTTGAAAGATCATAGATGAATATTGAGTAGCCAATGCATTCGATAGGTTCGTAATTTTCTCTGAGCCATTTGAATTCATCATCAACAAGCCTCACGGATTCTATAGCGATTATATCGCCTCTCCGAAAGGGAGGCTTGTGTTTGATATCCAATCCTCTCTCTTTTTCATACCTTTCGAGGAATATCCAGTTCTGCCCCCAATCAAGCTGGGAATCTATGAGGTAACGATAGCCCTGCCTGGGGCCACCGATAATTTCATTGAAGTAGCCGAAGTAATAGGGATATATGAGGGTCGAACTGGCTGAGTACCAGAGCAACGCCGCGACCAGAGCGGAAAAGTAAAGGAGGCGAAATCGGCTGAAGGAAGGATACGCCAGTCTCCCCATAAAAATCCAGATGAAGGGGTACGCGGGGAGCACATAGCGTAAGGAGAGAGGGGGATGATGGAATATGATGAAATATGAGACGAGAGTCGCCGGAAACGCCAGCAACAAAATATCATCTAACGGACCGGTTTTCCTGAATCTGTTGTAAAAGATAACGCAGATGAGGAGCAGGATGACACATGAGAGAGGCGTTTTAATCAGAAAGGCAATGGGTATAAAGTACCACCATCCCTGAGTTGAAAATTTGCCCATGAGATAGATTGGATTAACTGTTGTATCCATGCCGAATCGCGCGGAGAACCCATCCACGTAGGAGTAGGGGAGAAGGATGCGCGCATATGTGGAGATCCCGGAGCGGGTCGTATCGGACGGGAAGAGATGCCGGAATGTTGCCAGGCGGGCGCCGATCCCTTCAAAACAATAGGCGGCATTGAGCACCACCACCGAGATAATCAGTGCATAAAGGAGCAAAGGCAAGGAGTATGCACGTTGCGGACGCGTCTCGGGATGGCAACAGAGCGTGGCATACACGGTGATGCAGATCCAGAGAGGGACAAGCAGCAGCGCGGTAAACTTGGAAATGAGCCCCAATCCCAATGAAATGCCAAGGGTTACGCAAGAGGTTGCCGTCGGGTGTTTCAGAAAGCGCCAGAAACAGTATGAGGAACCCAGGATAAAACATGCAGCGGGAATATCGGTGCTGATCTCTCCGGTGTGCGCGATCATATCAGGGCTGAAGCACATTAAGAATAATGCGAGGACGGCGCCGCGATTCCCGTAGAGCTGATTCGCCCACGAATATACTATGATGCATAGCATCACAGCGATAAGGAGTGTAGGGATGCGGCAAAGTTTCAGGACATGCGCATAGCGAGGTGAAGTTATCCATCTCCCCTCGGCGTGGACATCGGGGAACAGTACGATTTTAGGGATGGCGTTAAACACGGTGATGGGAAGGCACGTGAAGGGATGGCGGCTTGTATACCCAAGACGTCCCTGTTCGAGTATGGAGTGTCCATACTCAAAATTATCTTATGCATACGGGCCAGCGGGTTTCTGTTCGGAGCAGCTTATCACCAGTAAACAAAAACAGAGGATGAAGGTAATCGCAAGATAGTAGGCGATACGCTCATCGATCGTAATGCTCATAGTGAGCACCCTGTGAGAGAAAGAAACCGTATGGTGGTGGAGGACAATCCGCATGTGTACGGATTCATGCCGCAGGAGATGAGGTTTTTCAGTGGTTCCATGACTGTAGAGCAATTATCCCAGCATATTATGTGCGATTCAAGCATTTTGATGCTACAGAGAGGGATGCAATTCCGGATTTTTTCGGGCATTCTGCCTATTACCGGCCTGTTGACTCATTGTCTCATAAGGTGCCGATTCAAGAACTCGCCGCCATTATCAGAGTCAAAGCCACGCAGAGGGAAGGGCAGAGATTGCTCGATGGTTTTGATTTGGTCCAAAACGCCTTGTTCGCCTCTGCCCCAGACTGCCCGTTGTTCGGTCCACCCGGTGGAGATATCGACGCAATCTATCGTAAATGCTTATACTCATGGCCATACCATGGCAACCGGAGAGGTATGATTGCCTTGAGCCGCTTGAAACACGGTAGATTAGCGGCAAGCCATATGTGCTTGATTGGTTCTATCACAGCGGGGTTGTTATAAATTTAATCTGAGGCAATTCGCCGGAGACGCCACACTGGACTTTGCGTCTATTTGATCATACAATTCTGGCGGGAAAGGGAAGCTATAGTGCGATGAAGTGCGACCTTCCTCTCCATGAATGATGCGAGTCTGAAACGGTGTGTGCTGCAATGAACGAGGGCAGGGTAAGGGGCGTCTTTTTCATCATCTGCACCTATGTGCTTTGCCCTCTCGTCTTTTATTTCGCATGTTTCATAGTTCTCACCTTCCCCCTCATTCTAAAATTCCACACGCACTATTTCCAGGATTTTGGAGACGGTTGCCAGAACCTATGGAACATGTGGTGGGTTAATAAGGCGGTCACCGAGCTTCACCAGCCCGTTTGGCAGACGAACTACCTGCATTATCCGCATGGGACTACTCTCCTCGGGCATACGCTCAATCCGTTCAACGGGTTTGTCGGGATCCTGCTGCAGAGGTTTCTTACACTCGGCGAGGCATTCAACGTAATGGTCATATTCGGATTTGTGGTCGGCGGATGGAGCGCTTTCTACCTCGCCTATGTTTTTTCCAGATCGTATTGGGGCAGCATATTGGCAGGCTACATCTTCACTTTTTCGAGCTATCATTTTGGGCATGCCCAGGGCCACATGCAGCTTGTGTCGTTGGAATGGCTACCCCTTTTTATTGCGGCCTTTTATCTCTTGTTGGAGAAGCCGACAACATTCAGGGCGGCCGCCTCAGCCATCGTCCTCTTTCTCGTGGTTTTATGCGATTATTATTACACCCTTTATTCGATTCTCACGGGGGCCATCATTTTTGTCCATATGGCCTGGTTGAAAAGAGATTTTCTGTTTATGATCAGGGGTAAATATCTTAGGCCGGTTTGTGTTTTCGTCGGCCTCAGCCTCGTCACTACGGGCGCGCTCCTGGGGTCGTTTGTCGTCGCGAACGCGAGAGATCCCTTCAACGTGGGAACTACGGAGGGTGGTCTCGATCCGATGTCCCTCTTTATATACGGGGCGCACTGGCGATTTGGGGAATTGACTAGGTTTTTCTGGTCCCGGATCCCGCTGGATCCGACCGAGACCACTTTGCACCTTGGTTTCTCGGTGATCTTCGTGCTTGTGTATGCGTGGATTGCGAGAAAAAAAATTGGGTCCCCCCATCTGAAGCTCTGGTATTTTATATTTTTCTTCTTCGCGGTCATGGCCCTGGGGCCTACGCTTCGTGTCGGTGGCAAGGAAATCCCCAATGTTATTCTCCCCTATAAGGTGTTGGGCTACTTGATCCCCCCATTGCGGGTTGCTGGCTGCGCCGGTCGAATGACGATCATGCTATACCTCTCGGCTGGAGTTATATTCGCGATGGCATGCGAAAGTCTTTTCGGAACTCTGCTGCGGCGCGCCGTTGTAAGGCTGTTGTTTATCGCGCTTCTTGTAATCGAGTATCTGCCCTCCCCGATGTCCGCCACCCCCCTGCATATCCCTCCCTACGTTGAAGTCATCAAACGATTGCCACCCGGCGCGATCGCCGATCGCCTCAACGACAAATTCACCGCCCACTACTATCACACATTGTACGGGAGGCCGCGGATGGTTGGCCTCCTCTCGAGGTACCCGGCAAGCGTGGAGCAGAAATATACGGAATTCGACGAGCAGTTGATATTGGACATCCCGCGATATTCCAGGAAGTTGTACGACGAATACAAGCTGCGCTATATCCTGACCCCCTCCGATTATCCGCCCAACCAGAAATTGAAGCTGCTCTATTCCGATAAGGAGTGCAGGATTTACGAGCTCCAGCCGTGAGATAGGTTGTTTCCTCGGTTCTCAACACTGACTGTGATGTGTGCGAATCCAATCATAGTCAGCGCTTTTTGCGCAGGACGAAGAATGTCAGGTTGGGCAGGAGGCTAAAGGCTACCCAGAGGTATGAGGGGTTGCGCAGCACTTCTCTCATCGCTTTCAGGATGAACCGTGGGCGGAAGTAAAATTCCCTGAATGCCTTTTTGATCCATCGGGACTGGTCGAAGCCGGCCAATTTCAGCTTCCCCCCCTCGGAAGAGAGCCAAGTTGAAAAAGACGTCGCCTCGCCGCGGTAATGTTTCGGATGCCACCAATTTTCCTGTACCGTGTGATCGCGGAGGGCCTGGCTATAGATCGCCGTGCCGGGGTAGGCGGTGGTGAAGAAGAAGACCGCAATGTTAGGATTGAGTTTCTTGGCGAGGTCGATGGTTTGCCGAGCGGTCTCAGGCGTTTCGCCGGGGTTTCCGAGCATGAAGGCGGCGTACGTTTTAATGCCGGTCTCGTGCGTTATCCTGAATGCCTCTACGATTTGGCCGACCGTGATTCCTTTCTGGAGATTGTCGAGTATCCTTTGAGAACCGGACTCGGCCCCGTACAGTATCATATCGCAGCCGGCGCCACGCATGGCGCGCAGCATCTCCTTGTCAACGCGGTCAACCCGGCTGTTGCACCGCCAGCGGATTTTTGCCCCTAGCCGGCGGATGTCATCCATGAGCATCGTGGTGTGCTCACGATTTACCGTGAAAGTGCTGTCCTTGAACGAGAAATGCTTTATTCCGTACGAAGACGCGACAGAGTTAATTTCTTCGGCGATCATGCGGGGGGTGCGCAACCGCACTTTTCTCCCCTGGCTGATGTACGCGTCGCAGTAGGAACAACGGTAGGGGCACCCACGGCTGATGATCATTGAGGCGACCCGTTTACCCGGGAGATAGGGCATTGAGTAGGCGGTCATGTCGAGCAGTTCGTAATCCAGAGGATTCAGCTCGTCGATATGGGTGATAAAAGCCCTGGGTCTGTTTTTCGCGATCCCGCCTCTGCGGTCCCGATAGATTAATCCATCGATGAGAGGTCGGTGGCGCTCCTCCGGTTTTGAGCACAATTCCCGTAGAGTGTGTTCACCCTCGCCATAGATAACAAAGTCGAGCTCTGGGCAGATGGCGAGGCTCTCTTCCTGCGTGGCATTGGAATGGGCTCCCCCCAGGCAGGTTGTGATATTTTTAGCGAGGGATTTTACCCGTCGGACGATGGCTAGGGCCACTGGGAACTGCGGCGTCATTGCGCTGATCCCCACCAGATCCGCCCCCGATGCTGCGATCCGCCTGACGATTTCTTCCACTGTGAGCCCCTCGATCTCGCCGTCGATCACGCCTGCCTCGATGCCATGGCGCTTTAGGAACGTCGCTAGGTAGAGGACGCCGAGCGGCTGTAGGCCGTAGCGCGGCTTCTCGCCGGGGACGAGCGGCGGATATATGAGTTGGACCTTCATGTGTGAAATCCCAATAATGCAGATTTAAAACCACTGAGAAACAATTTTAACAAAGAGTAAAAGAGTATAATCCTATCTATTCAGCAACAGCCGATGTCATGCCTATCTGCCTTCGATGTTTTTATCCACGTATGAACACGGATTTTTTTATTCCAGAAGCCAGGAACCAGAAACTGTAGTTCCCAGCCCTCGAAGGGGTCCCTCCGGGACGCGGTTAAAATCAATCTTGGGTTTATCCCTCTGTGATCTCCGTGCCTTCTCTGTGTCCTCTGTGGTTTCCCTTGACCGCAGCACCCTTCCGGCACCAGAAGATTCGGCGAAGGCATATCCGGCGCCGTACCGTTTCGGGCAGCATGCTCTCGGTAATTTCGCCGATCCGCGTAAGCCAGCGGGGGCCATAGGGGATGAGGACGGTGCTCTTCTCCCGTGCGATGTGGAAGCCCGCTTCGGCCAATGCATCCAGGAGTTCCCTCCTGCGCAGGAAGCGGTGGGGCCCCTCCCCGTGATGTAGACCCAATTTATCGGCTAACGTGTGGAGCGGGTCCCAAATGACGTTTGGGGTAGTGAGGAGGAGTCCGCCATGGGGTTTGAGCACGCGGTTGAGTTCGATAAGGAAATTGCGATAGGGGAAGACATGTTCGATGGTTTCGAGCGAGATGACGTGATCGAACGTCTCCTTATCGAACGGCAGCCGCATCGCATCCCACTTGAGCACCCGGCATTCCAGGCCTTCCTGGATCAGTTTGTTCCGGCACCTCGCGACCATCGAGGCCGACGGGTCGAGGCAGGTCGCGTCGATCCTTTTGCGCTCGCCGAAGTAGATGGTCCCATTGCCGGTGCGACAGGCGACATCGAGTATTCTGTCGCCGTCGTCGATCTCGCCGGCGCAGAGCCGGTAGCCGTCGGAGAAGCGCCTTGCGTACGAATACGTTTTCTCATTGATATTGTCGTACTCGTCGACCGCATCCCAGTGGCGCGCCACGTCGTCGAGGGACCAATAACGGTTCCCTTTGCCCCCGCTCCGTTTCTTGCTCCGCCCCCTGAATCCCTTCGACAACCGCCCGAGAAGGGAGAGGGGGAGGAGTCCGAGAACCGTCCGCGCTGGAAAGCTCCGCCCGATGCGGAGTGTGAAGAAGAAGAGCGCGGAAGATATTTTTTCCGGTACGGAGATAGGCATCTTTGGCATGTTGAACGATGGAGTGATGGGGGAGAGAGCCAGGCGGACGGCGATTGCCCGTTTCTTGTATTGGATGAGATGTGCATGGGAGCGATAAAGCTGCGAGGGGGTTATGTCCTCTAGTTGCAATGCGCTTTGTGCGGAGCGCAGTAGCTCTTCTCCCTTTTGTGTCCGCACGATAATTGAGGAATAGCCGCGCTCAGTTCCTATGTCTGACCAGTAGTCCCCGACCGATATGTCGGCAAGCTCGGCGAAGAGGTCGGGACAGAGGGCGCAGCGCGGCGGGAGGTGTGTGAGGTGAAGAAAATTATAACTTAGTTTTGGAATCTTGGCAGTCTTCCCATCGAGCGTCTTGACCGTGAAGCTACCCGGCCACTCGCCCTCCCGGTAATTTAGCGAAGAAACCTCGCGTGGATCGATGCCAAGTTTCTTGAGGAGAAACGGGGTCGCCTCGGGCGTGAGGTTGAAGCCGCAGAAGAGTCCGATGATATATTTGATCGAGGAAGCAACCCCACCGGCCGACTGCTGTAATTTTCGCATGCCGTGCACGTGGCAGGGAAGCCCGACGAGTGCAAGCGGACCCCGGCGGGCTTCCGCATCGGCGAGAATACCGTTAACGGGCGCGAGGGTATACTTTGAGCCTGCGGCATTTACCAGCTCTTCGATGGTCCTCGCGATTCGGATTTCCGGTCGGCAGGGATGCTCACGGGACATGGGGCATACGACGGCGCCCCCCATGAGGTTGTTTTTTAGAGCGGAACATAGGAGCTCGGTCACGGCGCCGCCGGAGGAAGATGCGTTTTTATAGGCGCGGTCTGTCGCGCGCCCGATGTGCATGGTCTGGAAGCAACCGAAATAGGGATCGACGACGGCCCCGGGGAATAGTCTATGGTTCATGTCGACGAAGTCGACGGCGATGCCGGGACACACCTGATGGCACCGTCCACACATGGCACAGGCGCCGATGAGCCTCGGGCGGCCGTCGACATTCGCGAGGGCTCCGTTAGGGCATACGGCGATACAGGTACCGCATCCATGGCAGAGGGCCTGAGGGATATCCTGGAAACCTGGCATGGCTACCTTCTCTTGATGATGATCTCGGCGAGCAAGCCGAGCAGGGCTATCTGGAGAGAGAAGAGTATCAGTATGATCGTTGTCAGGTCCATTACCCTGTGGAACGCGAGGAGGCTGTAGAATCCCACGGCAAATCCGGCTAAGAGCAAAAGCGCGCTCACGGGGAGGAAAATCTCGAGCGGTTTGAAATAGGTGGCCAGGCGTATGATCAGGAGGACGAAATTGAAGAATTCCCGGACGGGGCGGATCTTGCTCTTGCCGAGTCTCGGATGGTACGGTATGGTCACATACCTGATCTTATGGCGATTTACGAGGCACGCTACCGTGAGCGTTGTGGTCAGGGAAAAGCCGTCGGGAAGGAGGTGCAGGTAGCGCATCGCCATCTCCTTGCGGAAGACCCTCAAGCCCGAGTTTAGGTCGGGCACGCGCGTCCTCGTGAGGAGCCATACTATTTCGCGGAGCACCAGCTTGGCGCACCGGTTTAAGGTGGGGAGAGGGCTCCTTGCGCCGACCGCCATTTCACATCCATCGAGTTGGTTGAGGAGCGCAGGTATCTGTTCGGCGGGGTACGTCCCGTCCGAATCGATGATGGCGATGGTCTCGCCTGAGGCTGCCTGGATGCCGTCTTTGATCGCGCTGCCGTAGCCGTAGTTGGCCTCATGACGGATGAGGGTTATGCCACCCATCGCCTGGAGCAGTTCGGAGGAGCCGTCGTTACTCCCGTCGTCCACCGCGATTATCTCGTGTTCAACGTTGCGAAGGACGTTCTTGATGGCATCGATCGTCGCTCCGAGCGTTTCACTCTCGTTATAGACGGGGACAATGACGCTTATCAAGGGAACCTCCGCATTTTACCCATTATAGCATTGATCCTATCAGTGCGCTAAGGCAATCTGATAGGGGCATTGCCGCGCTAGAAAACACCTCAGAGATTGCACAGTCTGTTTCGTGCGCCCATGGGGACATTCATAACATCGGCGTTAATGAACGAGTTGGATGTACGGTCGCGCTGCGGCGCTATCGATGCCCCGTTTGAGGGCAGTCATATATTCCTTGGGAATGTGGGAGATGATTGCTCCGACGTTCCTCCTCCGCGGTTCACTGGAACCAATGACTTGGCCGGCGCCCTCGATCGCAAAAGGCAGATATCGCCGATCCGTTGCTGCGAGCAGACGGTTGCATTTATCGAAATCCCCATTCTTGTCATATATGTAGTGGAGATACAGGACCCTCCCCAATGCCTTATAGAACCGCTGTTTGTATCGGTCATCGACGTTCTGAACGTGTGCGGTAAGCGATGAGATGTTCGACGTGATGAGAACATCTATATGTTCCTGGGTCTCGGGAGGGCGTGGCGGCCGCTCATCCGCCTCGATGGCATCCCACCAGTGGACCTCGCAAAAGCCGTCTATAAAATCATCCCTGTCCGCCATTGCGGGGATTTTTTTGCTTAATTCGAGGCCTCTCTCCGGTTTGTCCCAATAGACGTTTTTCTGAGCTACCCTCCAGCCCAACAGGTAGAAGCTATAGCCCTTATGGAAGGGGGAGGGCAAAGCGCCGCCGGGGGTGATCGGCATGCACCCGAAAATCAAGACGAGAATCGCTGCAGCGACGGAAAATATGCGCATCGGCATCGACCGGTATGCCCATAGCCGCGCGAGAAAGATCGCCATGACGGCAAATAGATAGGGAAAGAGCACGGAAAAGAATCGATACCCGGTGAACAGTTCCGATTGTATTTCAGAAGCGATCCTTCGCTCGATGTGGGCCGCCGCGGCGATAAAAAAATAGAGTATGATGTAGAGGATGATGGGCGTAGCGAGATATGCGCCGCGCTCCTGGTCTTGTCTCTCCCGCGAGGGAAGAAAGAATGTGCATTGCTGTATGAGCTCGCGACGGTATGTCCAGATTATCCACATCAGGGAGAGCGCCATAAGTGAGGAGTAGAAGAGATGATAGACGCTGACCGCGCAATGATAATGGGCGCCGCTGCTGAACCAGTAGGCGTCCTTGAAAAGCAGCCTGAGGAAGAAGATAACGCTCCCCGGAAAGGTAGCGGAGGCCCATTCCCGGCCTCCCATTGATGAGAGCAGGCTCATCGCGCCGCTGATGCGCAGGATGAGGTTGCAGTACAGGAATGGAATGAGACCCAGGACGGATGACAGCAGGAGCGCACGCCACGTTCTTGCGCCCAACGGCTTATGCGGCACGGTAAGCCATGTGATGATGCATACGATGACGGTCAATGTTGAGAAATAGCAGAAGTAAATGCCCAGGCCCGAAACGAAACCGAAAACGTAAGCGTACCATAAGCTTCTCCCCCCCTCCCGGCGCGGAAAGGGATCGAAGAAGAACGAATAAAATGAGAACAGTATGATGATGTCGAAGAGGACGTTCTGCGGATGCGTCCCCATCGCCCAGAGGGAGATCCATATATAGCCGAAGGGCGCAAAACAAGACAGTATCCCGCAAAATACGGCGCTGGCCTTTCCGAAGAACCTGAGCATGAAGAAATACCAGAGGGAGAATGCCGCTAACGAATAGGTGAGGGCCGTGATTTTCAGGGCGATATGCGTGGGACCCAGTAACGCGAAGAAGGGATATGCCGAGAGGCCGAATAAAAGTGTGCCCCCCTCATAGGGGTGGTACATGTACTCCGTGAGCGGCATAATGAAACCATCGCTTATACCCTTGGCGATCGTCCCCATGTACAATTCTTCGATGTTGGCATAAAACTCAGGGCGAAAAAGGAAGAAGCAAGCGCGAAGGAAAAGGAAAGCCATCGCCAGGAAGAAAAATGCGCAGCCCTGGAACGTGTGTGGAGGAGAAGGGATACAATCGGATGTTTTTAGGCGTAAGGCCCCTGTGGATCTCTGGTTTCTTTGCATGCCTCTTATCCTATCCCCTCTCAGGTAGGGGATAACCGAGGGTATGGGGCTAAATATTCATCATTATAGACGAATCGCCGCCGGGAATATAGAATTAACCATTGTGCACCGAAGGCGGTATGCTGTAAGCTCCAAGCCATTAGCCGTAATCTTACGACTTATAGCGTGCTTTTAGATTTATGGTTACCGCTGGCATTGGGATTTCTACCGCAGTTGGTGCATCATTCAATCTATGAGCTTATTTCGTGACAGGTATTTTTGTGCGTTGTTGATGCTTTTTGTGGGCACCCGCCTGCTTTTGCTCGTCTTCGCCTTCCCGGAATTGGTGCAGGCCGAGGAGCTTTATAACGGGACGTTGGCCAGGGAGATCGTGCGTGGGCCGATCTTGCCGTTGCTGCACTTGCGTTATATCGAGTACCAGAGCGGCTCCCTCGTCGTGAGTTTTGTCGCCATCCCGCTTTTTTATCTATTCGGCGAATCCTATTTCACGCTGAAGCTGGTTGCGCTGTTATTTTCCTCCGCGACATTGGTCGTTTTTTACGCATTGCTGAAGCGTTTTTACTCTACCAGGGCCGCCATATGGGGGGGGCTCCTATTTGTTTTTCCGCCGCGGCTTTCCGCGCTGCTCAACCTCAAGGTCGAAGGCGCAAATTCACAAGCCATTTTGATAACGATCGCCATTTGGTATTTGTTCTTCTCTTTGTTGAGTTATGAGGATGACCGTTCCTGCGGGGTAAATCGCGAGGGGAGGAAAGGCGTGTTGGCGTTTCTCATCGGACTTCTCTCCAGCTTCGGGATATGGTTTTGCCCCGTGATACTTATAGTAATGCTGTGCATCAGCGGCATCGGTTTCGCACGCGACAAATTGTTTTTCTTCAAGAGGCGATTCATATGGGCATTCGCCGGGTTCTGGGCCGGCGCCATCCCGGCGATCGTCGATTATCGCGCTACCGGTTATGCCGGGTTGAAATATCTTCTTACGCAGCCCTATCGGGGGAGGACGTCCCCGTTCATTTCCTCCGTCGCTGAATTATGGGGGCATGGACTTTTAAATTCATTTTCATCGAAGAATGTCATCCTCCCGGCTGGGGTGGTCAACGTCTATTTCTACGCCCTGGTGCTGGTATGTATCGTCGTCTATCTAAACTGCCATAGGAGAGACGTGACATCGTTCCTTCGTACTATGCTGTCTACGAGGTGTAGTAGCGCCTTATCCTTCGAATCGGTCAAGGGTGTGGCCTTTATACTGTACATCGCGTTGTTTACCCTTGCCTACGGATCGAGCAAATATCATATAGCCAAGAGCGGGAGCGCGATAGACGCATACAGGTACATGGTTTCGCTCTACCCGTTCCTTTTTATTGTGATGGCGCTTGCGGTCGAGAAAACGGTAGGGCAGGGTTTCAAGATGCTGGCCGGTATAGTCGCCGTAGGGGTGGTGTTGGGCGCGGCTGAAATCGTTGGTTCGGTCGATCTGGATAGTTGCGGCAAGGGGTTCCAATCGAAGGGATACGACTATGAGATGCTCGGCCTGCGCATGTGCGAGCAGATGAGGGATGCGCCGAATGATGCAATGGGGCTTATCTTCGGGAAAATGGCCGACGCGGAAGATCGAAACCCATGAGCTCGGAGTTTTGCGGTCATTTTTAT